>PFIF01000209.1 GCA_002782605.1 Deltaproteobacteria bacterium CG_4_8_14_3_um_filter_43_13
TGAAGTAGCGCGGGACACCGGCATAAGTCAGCCTACCGTTCATAGGTATATTAATCTTTTAGAGACTGCCTGTCTGGTAGAACGCTTGCCGGCTTTTGCCCTCAATAGCACCAAACGTCTCATTAAATCACCCAAGGTGATATGGAGTGATCCAGGATTGGTATCTTTTCTTGCAGGACACTACGATATCGAGTCACTTAGGTCTTCGAGGGAAGCAGGTGGAATCTTTGAATCTATGGTCTATCTCCACTTACGCACCCTTTCCGAGATTCTGGTGCCCAAACCACGCATATTCTATTGGAGGACGACCACAGGCAAGGAGGTGGACTTTGTACTGGAATGGGGACGTAAACTGCTGGCGGTAGAAGTCAAACTATCAACCAGGCCAAAATACTCCGATATCGAGACATTAAGACTATTCATGAAGGAGTACCCTGAAACCTCAGCCGGCATCCTTGTCCACGCTGGAGATGAAGTAAAGATTATGGATGAAAAGGTTGTGGCTATCCCTTGGTTCCTTCTGGGAGGGTATATGTAGTTCTAAGATATTGGAGCATCAATGCAGGGCGAGAAAGGGGTCAGGTGAGAGGGAAAGGCTTGCAGGAGAATTGTAGGGAAAAAGGAATAGGCACGTTTAGTTGGGATGGCTTGTTGAGAGAAACAATAAATAAGGGAAGTGTCCCTTTGTTGTCTTGTCGCTGATCCCTGTTCACTGATCCCTGTAAACTGGTTGAAGCGAGTCATAGATGGGTCAAAAAACCTGAACCAGAGAGCGGAAAAGGGAATTTTTCAGCGTGAACTAATTACATGTTGAAAATTACTCAAAGACTCACTTTTTCTGAAACTGTAGTATATCTTTCACTTTGCCTACTAATTCCTCCATTATTTCTCCTGCCTTCCCATAAAGAACTACATCAGCATTTCTGTCGTAGGGAGTATTCTCCATATTAATTATAACCAGTTTAGCGCCTCCCTCTCTCGCATATAATGGCATCATAGCCGCGGGTTGAACCACCAGAGATGAACCAATTACAATAAAAAGGTCGGCTAACCTTGACCTTCTTTCAGCCTCTTTAGTCTCCTCAAAGGGCATAGGCTGACCAAATGATATAGTAGCCGGTTTCAATATGCCCCCACAATCGTCACAGTAGGGTACCTTTATCCCCTTTTCCAATCTAAATTGAATATCTTCTCTTGAATATCTTTTTTTACAATTTAAACAGTTAACCCACATGTTGGTTCCATGGAGCTCAATTACTTTGTCGTCAGAAAGCCCTGCTTTCTGGTGCAGATTATCTATATTTTGGGTAATAACACAATCGAGTTTACCCATCCTTTCCAGCTCAACAATCGCATAATGGGCTTTATTAATTCTGGCATCCACAAGTATATAGTACAGCTCTGAATTCATCTTCCAATACTTTTCCCTTGACACTTCACTTGATAGGAATCTTTGGTATAGGAAATCATCAGGGTTATACTTATCCCAAAGACCTCCAGGGCTTCTAAAGTCTGGGATACCTGACTCAGTACTCACGCCTGCCCCGGTAAAGACCACGATCCTCTTGGATTTAACGATAATATCTGAAACCTTGTCTATCCCTTTATTCAGGGTTTTATCATCCATAGTTTTACCTCTTATAAAGTAAATGTCCTACAAATTGCTATAACTTTGCCCTTTAAATATCGATTAGTTGAACTTTGCCCCATTTCCATTAGCTTTGAAGTATTTCAAAGAAAGCTTCAAATGTCAAGGGGCTGTTGCCCAAATGGCTAGATTTCCCTTGACAAATTAAAGAGAAGTCATATATTTTCTTTAAAAAAGTTTCCTTTTTGTTGAAGAGGTCTGAGGAGTCGGGGGCAACCCTTAAAAGGGGAGAATAATGAAAGAAATCCTGATTGTTATATCGATTGTAGCTGTATATTTTATATTGAATATGTGGGTTTTACCAAAGCTCGGCATTAACACATGAATGAAAAAATCGTGTACGGTTGAGGATCAACCCGTAAAAGACACCAAGGTTAAAGACTGATTAATAATGATAGAGGGTAAACTGGCTGTTATCCAAACAGCCAGCTATTTTAAACACAAGGAGTAAATATGTCCATAAAAGACAATTCAAATGACAAAGATTCTTCTGCAAAAAGTCTTACCTGTAAAATCCATAATGTCAAACGTCAGGAAGAAGAGGAAACCATTCATAAGGGCGTTGTAAGTTCATTCCGCAGGCTGGATGGGCTGCCATTAATTGAAACAAAGGATGGGAAGGCAGTAATATTAAAGGAATTTGAGACAAACCCTGAGATAGGAGAGAAAATTGAGTACATTATAACCGTAAAGCATGGAAGTGTTATGTATGGAAAAAGAGTCAACTAAATCCTTGAGTCTAAAAACATAGGGATTATTTTGAAGTAGGGAAAACCATCTATTCTATGAGGCAAAATAATGACGAAAAATAAAGATCAAAGGGAAATCGTTTCACCCATAACGCTCTACAAAGAACCAGAATTAAGGAATCCTTGCATGATTACAGCGTGGCCTGGCATGGGAAACGTTGCTTTAAAAGCAGCAACCTATATGAGAGAAAAACTGAGAGCTGAAGAATTAGGCATAATAAATCCTGCCGGGTTTTTTCAATCTAATATAGTATACATCAGAAACAACCTGATAGAGCCAATAAAATTACCGGAGAATAAATTTTACTATAAGAAAAACGAGGGGGCGGAGAATGATATTATATTCTTTATAGGGGATGCCCAACCTCTTTCCGGCAGGGAATATGAGTTTGCTGATATGGTTTTGGATGTTGCGGAAAGGTTTAAGGTCAAAATGGTATACTCTTTTGCAGCATTTGCTATAGACACCCACTATAAGGAAAAACCAAAGGTATGGGGAGTAGCCACCAGCAAAGAACTCCTGGGAAAGCTAGAAAACAACAATGTATTATCTATGAATGACGGCCATGTCGGTGGTATGAACGGAGTAATACTGGGGGTAGCTAAGGAAAAGGGGATAGAAGGTATTTGCCTGCTTGGCGAAATGCCCTACTATGCCACTCAGATAGAAAATCCAAGATCGTCCCAGGTTATACTTGAGGTTTTTGCGAAAATTATAGGCATCAAAATCGATATGACCGAGCTGGAAGTTTTGGCTAGATACACAGAAAGTGAAATAGAAAAGTTCTTCCTTAAAATAGAAGATCTTAAGTTAGACCAGATGCTAGAAAGGGGGGGAAATAAATCCCCAGGTTATATCCATTAAATAGTCCGAAAGGATACTCTACCCTATTTTTCAATTACCGCACCCCCTTTTTTTATACATTAGTAGTCCTATAAGGTATGTTCCTGCCAAGCAGATTAAGACCCTATATTATCTGGTAATAATTCTATGGACAATATATCACCTACTTCTCCTTTCTGTCCTATCAAAGAATATTTTCCCATCCAAACCAGGATACCATGTGCCTTCCCTTTCCCAATTTCAGCAGACAAAAAACTTGACAAATAATAGTAATTATGGTTTAGAATCAATATCTAATTTGTCGGCGTTCGAGGAATTATGTTTTTGGCTCATTAGTAAAAAAGTTGAATACGGGTCACTAAATAGGAAAATTTAGAGAGGGAATCGGCTCAAATGAAGAGGACATTTCAACCTAGTAATCTAAAGAGAAAAAGAACCCATGGTTTTTTATGTAGGATGAGAACTAGATCAGGAAGGGCAGTAATAAGACGTAGAAGGGCAAAGGGAAGACAAAGATTATCAGTTTAACTAAAGGCTTGCCAGATAAGCTATCTTCTTTAAATAAAAGAGTGCTCATTGTTAGTGAAATGTCAGGATTTTCCTTACGGAAAGATGAAAGGATTTTAAAAGGGCCTCATTTTAAGGAAGTGCTGACAAAGGGGGAAAAATTTCAAACTGGCAACTTTACCGTAATATTTAACCCCAATGATGCGGATAAAAACCGTCTGGGTATTACAGTTAGCAAAAAGGTGGGGAATGCGGTTAAAAGAAACAGGGTCAAACGTTTAGTCAGGGAATTTTTCAGACTCAACAAAACCCAAATCCCGTGTTGTCACGATATAGTATTTATTGCGAAGAAAGGGGCGGCTTCCCTGAATTATTTTACACTATATGAGGAATTGAAAGGATTTCTGGAATAAAGTCAAGTAGTTGGGGTACTAATTAAGAATTACGATTCGCTGAGATTATAGGTTTTGCCCTAAATACTTTTTGAAACCTATGTAATGATAAAAAAAACTATAATAGCAGTCATCAGGTATTATCAAAGATTCTTATCTCCCCTGAAATTTCCCTCTTGTCGATTTAGTCCAACCTGCTCTTCTTATGCAATTCAGGCCTTAGAAATCCATGGGTTATTTAAGGGTTTAGGATTGTCTATTCTGAGGATGCTGAAATGCCATCCCTTTCATCCTGGAGGCTACGATCCTGTGGCTAAAAGCGATGGCAAATAGAATATTGTCTGGAGTTTGTTAATGGAAAAGAGAGCACTCATAGCTGTAGTTTTATCTTTATTAGTCCTTTTTTTATACCAGTACCTTGTAGACAAAAAAATGCCGTCAAACAAGGAGGTCGCACAAACCGAGGTTACGGAACCTAAAAAAGAAGGATTAGAAGGTATGTCCAGGGAAGAAAGGATTCTCCCTGAGACAAGGAGTAAAATGCAACTTGTTAAAGTTCAGGGGATTACACAAAAAGAGGAAAAAGAGATAACAGTAACAACAGACTTATATACTGCTGTCTTTACTACTCGTGGTGCTAAACTGAAGAGTTGGAAACTACAAAAATATAAAGATAAGATTGGAAAAGACGCTCAAAATATAGACCTGGTAACAGGCAGGAAATCAGAGGGTTATCCACTGGGCTTAGAGTCCTCCAAACCCGATTTGCATGATATCGGAGACGCTTTATTCGAAGTTAATAAGGAGTCTCTATCATTGAAGGAAAGAGGGGAACAAGGTTCCATTTCTTTCTCCTGGACTTCTCCTGATGGTATAGAACTTATTAAAAAGTTTACCTTTTCTGCAGGCAAGTATCTGGTTGGGTTAGACGTAAACATTTCTAACCTCTCTGATAAAGATACTAAAGAAGATGTCGCTCTAAGCTGGAAGACCAAACTCGATCCCTCAAAAAAAATAGACAGTTATAGTTTCTCAGGTCCGGTAGCCTTGATAGATGGGAATTTGGAAGAAGTAGAGATTAAAAAATTGGATAAAGATAGGGCATACTCTGGTACAGTTAAATGGGCTGGTTACGAAGATAAGTACTTTATATCTTCAATAATTCCTAAAGAATCCCGGAAGGTAAAACTGGGGATGTCTAAATCCTCCGGAGATGTGGTGTCCGTTGATATTGTTGAACCAATAGAACCATACCCTGGAGGGAAGATGTTGCATAGCTACTCCCTGTATTTAGGTCCTAAGGACCTTGATGTGCTAAAATCCGTTGGGGCTGATTTACAAAAAGCCCTTAACTTTGGATGGTTCGACGTTATTGCAAAACCTCTATTGATCTTTTTAAAATATATAAATAAAGGCACCCATAACTTTGGACTGGCGATTATCGTTTTAACCGTAGTTATAAAAATCCTCTTTTTCCCTCTGACTCATACCAGTTATAAGTCTATGAAAAATATGCAGAAGGTTCAACCCTTGATGCTCAAACTAAAAAAGAAGTACAAAGACGATAAAGAAAGATTAAACAAAGAGATAATGGCACTATATCGATCCCATAAGGTCAATCCATTGGGTGGATGTCTCCCTATGATTTTGCAGATCCCTGTCTTTTTTGCTTTATACAAAGCATTATTGGGGTCCATTGAGCTGAGACATGCCCCTTTTATCTTCTGGATTAATGATTTATCTGCAAAGGACCCTTACTACATTACCCCTATTATAATGGGTGCCTCAATGTTTATACAGCAAAAGATGACGCCTACCGTTGGAGACCCAATGCAGGCAAAAATAATGTTACTGATGCCTATTGTATTCACAGTTATGTTCCTTAATTTTCCATCCGGGCTCGTCATTTACTGGCTGGTCAATAATGTGTTATCTATTGGCCAACAGTTCTATATTAACAAGTATACGGCATAATCCAAGGAGGTACATCATGGTTTTTATTGAAACAGATGGTAAAACAGTTGAAGATGCAATTGAAAAGGCTTGCCAGGAATTTAATCTCCCTGAAGAGAGATTGAATATAGAAATTATTTCGGATGGTATCAGTGGTTTATTTGGTTTTATGGGAAGAAGAAAGGTAAAAATTAAAGCCAGTTTAAAGAAGGTTGACGGTAAAGAGAAACTTGAGAACGCAAAAAAGACGCTGGAGGAAATTCTTGCCAGATTAAAGGTAGATGCTACTGTTAATGCCGAAGACCTTGGAGATAAAATACTCCTCAATATCAACGGAGATGGCAGCGGTCTGCTTATTGGCAGGAGAGGTCGGACGTTAGATGCTTTACAGTACATTGTTGACAAGATAGTCAATCGCTCCTCAGGAGATAGAAAGTGGATTATTATTGATACTGAAGGCTATAGGGAAAGAAGGACAGAATCCTTAAAAAACTTAGCCCTAAAATTGGGCGAAAAGGTCAAAAGGCTTGGAAAGCCTGTTTATATAACCCCATTAAATGCTCATGACCGAAGAGTCATCCACATGACCCTCCAGGACGATGCCCAACTCATAACAAAGAGCAAAGGTGATGGCCACCTGAGAAAGGTGGTTATCTCCGCCAAAAAAGGTTTATAGCTTTAAGCAAATAATGATTGATGAGGATACAATAGCAGCCATAGCCACCCCATTTGGCACAGGGGGGATTGGAATCATTAAGATTAGCGGTCCTAAGTCTTTTGAGATTGCAAAAAAAATTTTCAGGAGAAAGGCTCAATCTTCCGCATTAAAACCCTACCACTTACACTATGGCGAGGTAATAGATACTCAGGATGGCTCAGTAATAGATGAAGCCTTGCTGTCATTCATGCAAAAACCGACATCCTATACCAAAGAGGATGTGGTTGAGATAAACTGTCATAGTGGTTTTCTTGTTTTACAAAAAGTCCTTGAAATCGTATTAAAAGAAGGGGGCAGATTAGCAGAGCCGGGAGAATTCACAAAAAGAGCCTTTATTAACGGAAGAATTGATTTATCACAAGCTGAGGCAGTAGTTGACATAGTCAATTCTCAGACAAATGCCAGCCTTAGGGTAGCCACCCAACAACTAAAAGGTGTTTTATCAAAAGAGGTAATGAAGCTAAAAGAGGGCTTGTCAAACGTGTTGACTTGTATTGAAGCCTCTATTGACTTTTCAGAAGAAGACATCGACATAATCCCCCCTCATGAACTGCTGAACAAGATCAAAGGATTGATGGATAACATCAGGAGATTAATAGACAGCTACGAAGAGGGAAGGTTTTATAGGGAGGGTATCTCAGCCATTATTATTGGAAAGCCTAATGTAGGAAAGTCTAGTTTGCTTAATGCCTTGCTCAAAGAAAAGCGGGCTATCGTCACCTCAATACCTGGAACAACCAGGGATATTATCGAAGAAGGAATCAATGTTAAAGGATTCCCATTGAAGATCATAGATACAGCAGGAATGGGAGATACTAAAGATGTTATCGAAGAAGAAGGGATCAGATTAGCCAAAGAAAAGTTGGCCTCCGCTGACCTGGTGATACTGGTAATAGACAGCAGTCAGGAGTTGGACCAGGGAGATTTTGACATAATTGCGGAACTGTTCGACAAGAAAGTCATAGTTGCATTGAATAAGATTGATTTGATACAGGAGAGCTCCATTAGCAAGGCTAAGGATAAGTTAAAGAATTATTCCATAGTACCCATCTCTGCTTTATATTCTCAAGGAATAGAAGAATTAAAAGAGGCGGTATTTTCTGCTATTATCCAGCATAAATTAGAATCCCCCCCATCGGTATTTATCACTAACATAAGGCATAAAATAGCTCTGGAAAAGGCACTGGATAATCTAGCACATGCCGAAGAAAGCCTAATTAAAGAAATGTCCCCGGAATTTACCGCATTAGATATACAGCTTTCACTAAAATGTTTGGGCGAAATCGTTGGTGAAACTACCTCAGATGACATCCTGGATAGAATCTTCTCAGAATTCTGTATTGGTAAATAGACTATTAAACTTACCTCTTTCTCTTATTTCAGAAACAGGCCTTTCTCTTTAAATGAGATGTGTCCGGCACTGCCTATTATCAGGTGATCTAGTGGTGTCAGATCAACAGCGTGGCAGGCTTTAACCAATCTTTCGTTTAATAATAAGTCGTGCTTGCTGGGCTTTAGACTACCTGAAGGATGATTGTGAACGAAGATGAGCCCGGAGGCATTCAATTCAAAGGCCTTTTTGATTATCTCCCTTGGGTAGACAGCGGATTGATCAACAGTGCCCTTAAACAAATCCTCAGCAGCCAGGACCACATTGGCACTATTCAGATAAATAACCTTAAAAACCTCTTCTTTTAGATTTGACATTGATAAAGAAAGGTATTCGAGCACATCCTCAGGTCCGTTAATAATAGCCTTACCAATGATATCTTCTTTCAATTGCCGCCTTGCAATCTCAGTAGCTGCGAGCAATTGTGCAATCTTGGCAGTCCCTAAACCTTTAATTTCTTCCAGGGCTTTTCTGTTGGCATGCAGTAACCCCCCAAGGCCACCAAACTGCTCAAGAAGTTCTCTTCCCAGCGAGACCGCATCCTTTCCCTTCATGCCTGTACGGAGTAGTATAGCCACCAATCCGGCATCGGATACATATTCAGGGCCTTTCTCCAATAACAGCTCTCGAGGTCTCTCTGACCTTGGCCAATTCTTTATCCCATCGGTTTTCTTGGTTTTATTCATCTCATGAAAACCCTTTCTTAAACCATGAAATGAAATTATTCAGCAATAATTCTCTCTCTTTGGCTGCCCAGTAGTTTCCGCTTAGTAAGCAAATTATCCTTGACATATTCTCTTTTCTTCCCCATAATTTCCTCAACCTGTTAAAAGATTTAATTCTTCTCCCAGAATCCTTGAACCCTTTTCATCGACCAACTCTTTGGGAGATGAAACATAAGTATATTGATATTGCAGAAAACGTCAATACAGAATTTATTTCACAATGCCAGTTTATATTAATTGTAATCCTTGACTGCTTACCAAGATGATAAGGAGGTTAGCTTTGAAAACGAACAAAACAATCTTTCACCGATTTTTTATTGTTGGGTTTATGGTGTTATTCATGTGTTCCTGCGCTAATGTGCAGAGAACAAAAGTTAAATTGGGACCTGTGTCTTCATTCCCGATTGCACAGAGATATGTTATTGCAGCTGTCCCTTTTCAATACAAGGCTGAACAGGAACAGTACAAGAGTCTAAGCAATAAGCTGGTCGACCTGACCATTGATGAACTTTTAAAAACTGGAAGATTCCGGGTACTTGAAAGGAGTCGCATTGATGCCATTCTCCAAGAAATACAATTGAGCCAAATGGGTATCATCGATGAAGCAGTGGCCAACCAGATTGGCAAACAGTTGGGTGCAGAAATGGTTTTGGTGGGAATTTTGACTGCTATAAAACCTATCAAGAAACGTGACAGCCTGGGCATTGTTTGGCAAGAAACAAGCGGTTTTGAAGTAAGCTTGCAGGGCCGCCTTATTAATATAAAGACTGGCGAAATTGTAGTTACTGCCAAAGCAACAGGAATGGAGTCTCAGCAAAAAAAAATGGCCTTTGGCGCCAAAACAGCAGTTGCTGTTGCAGAAGAAACATTGCTCAACAGGGCAGCAGAAACCGCGACAAAGATATTGATCCACAATCTGTCTAGTCAGATATCCCCTAAGACTAACCCATAGTGAAATGATAGGCCCTGATCTCATCTCTTCGATGCAGTAGAATCTAAGCTTGTTTGATCGTGAAGCATTTAGGGGAATTCCGGGAACATAATACCTAATTCCCCTCACCATGCGTTGTAGTCGATCATTATCTCACGCTACGGCTTGGTATGCAAGCGTTTAACCTTTACACAAGGAGATTGCAGTGGGCCAACACAAAGCCTACTCTTATACCCAGGGAAAACTCATCCCCATCTTCTTTGAGAAACAGATTCTAGCAGGCACCTTTGAGTATTCCCTGAATCAAATTAACAGCCTGAAAAAGTCTAAGCTGATCGGGAAACTAATTCCCTGCCAAAGGGCCTTTTCTACAGACTCGTTGGGCGCAAAAGAAAATCACAATGCTTCAAGGATAAAAACATAGTATGTTTGTAATTGAGTATGCGAATGGAGTTGCCGAGGACTTGAAAAACATCCGGGCGTATAAACGTACGCAAATATTGGACAGTATTGATGCCCAGCTTAAGCATGAACCTACTGTTCAAACTCGAAATCGGAAAATTCTAGTGCTTTGACTTATAAATAACTTTACCAAAAATGTCTCCCCT
>PFIF01000037.1 GCA_002782605.1 Deltaproteobacteria bacterium CG_4_8_14_3_um_filter_43_13
CCCTCGCCCTCCCCCCTCAAGGGGGAGGGTTTCTCTTATATTTCAATATGTTTTAAAATAGTTTTTCATAAAACTTTTGACATTACCGCAGCAGGACTTAGGGTAGCTGTTTCATAAAACATCCTGATTTCTCTGGGTAAAATTAGGGGTAAGTATGAAGTAATCAAGTTTTAAGGTTTTAAACCGGACAGACATGTAACATCAGCGGTTTATGGTTAATACCATGGGGCTTACTGTCTGTTAAGAAATAAATTTATACACTTCAATTGCGCTCTCTGGGCACATTTTGCCACAGATGGCACATGCTGTACAATCTTCTTCATTTGCAAAGATCGGCAATTGGTATCCCTGGGCACTAAATTTATCTCCTATGGTGACACAGTCTTTAGGGCAGAACTCTACGCAATATCCACATCCTTTGCAAAATTGTTCGCTTATGACTATTTCTCCTTTGCTTTTTGCCATGATTTTGACTCCTTGTTAATTTTTTAAAAGTTCTCATACTGTCTGCATAAATTTTATAGTTGAAAGGGGTGTTAAAATCAAGTTTTTTTTGATCCAGACCAAAAATCCTTGACACAATTGGTTTAATGTGTTAGAAGACACTAAATATTAGAAAGATTCGTCAATCTGTTGTCCCGCTTGGATCCAAATATTTGGACTGAGACGGAAGGAACTTAGATAGGGTCGATAAATGGGATAGTTGATCAGGGGAACTCCTCCTAGGTCTATTCAAATAGCCCATTAATTAGAAAGCCTTCTGGATCAGTCCAGAAGGCTTTTTTGTTTTAAGGTTTTAAGTAATGGCAGAAGTGAATATTCAAGGCATATTTGGAAATCGCTTTTTAAGGGAAAAATTTATCTTAAACTTAAAAGAAGGTGTTTCCATCAAAGAGGTTTTTTCAAAGATCGACAGCCATTTAAAGATCAAATTCTTCAAGAAGAACCTTAAAGGTTTGTCTGGAGGGATTGTAATACTGGTCAATGGTCAACCTGTCCGCTCGCCTTCAGAGAGTGATATTTCTATAAAAGATGACGATCAGATATCTATCTTAAGGGTTATTGCTGGAGGTTGAGGCTAAATAAGGTCTCTATTATTCATTCAAATGAGGAGGTATAGATGGGAAAGATAACGATCTTAGACTTACAGAGAATGAAAGATAAGGGGGAAAGGATAACGATGCTTACTGCTTATGATTACCCTACTGGCAGGATTCTCGATGCCTGTGGGGTGGATATATTATTGGTTGGTGACTCAGTTGGCAACGTTATCCTGGGACATGCCAATACCCTGCCGGTATCCATCGGGGATATGATTCACCACACCAAGGCAGTTGCAAGGGCTTGTAAGAATGCGCTTGTTGTCATAGATATGCCGTTTATGTCATATCAGACGAGCATAGAGGATGCTAAGAGGAACGCGGGGAGGATGATAAAGGAGAGTGGGGCTGAGGCTGTAAAACTTGAGGGTGGGGCTAATATGGAGAATACTATCAAGGCTATTACAGATATAGACATACCTGTAATGGCTCATATTGGTCTAACACCCCAATCAGTACATAAAATGGGCGGTTACCGAGTCCAGGGAAGGGAAGACAAGCAAAGAGAAAAACTGTTGACCGATGCGCTGTCAGTTGAAAGGGCAGGGGCTTTCTCCGTGGTTTTGGAGGCAATCCCCGGTAAACTGGCAAAGGAAGTTACCAAAAAGCTAAAAATCCCCACCATAGGTATAGGAGCAGGTGTAAACTGTGATGGCCAGGTATTGGTAATCAACGATTTACTGGGGTTGTCTGGAGAATTTCGACCTAAGTTTGTAAAGAAATATGTAAATCTGGAGGAGGTGATCTCAAAGGCGGTTAAAGAGTATATCTCGGAGGTAAAGAGTGAAGCCTTTCCCAATGATGAGCATAGCTTTCAGTGATCTGGTAATCTACGTTCAACGAGTGGCATAACCATGAAGACATTAAGTAGCGTCAAAGAAATGCAGGAGTTTGCAGAGGACTCACGGTTAAGTGGTAAGACTATTGCCCTGGTCCCAACGATGGGCTTTCTCCACCAGGGTCATCTCGAACTTATGGAAGAGGGGAAGAAAAGGGCTGATATTTTAATAATCAGTATATTCGTTAACCCAACTCAATTTGGGGTAGGGGAAGACCTTGAAAAATACCCCAGGGATATGGAGAGAGATAAAAAGTTGGCAGAGGGAGTTGGGGTGGATATTATATTTGCTCCTTCTGCTTCCGAGATGTATCCCAAAGGCTATCAGACCTATGTCAACGTAAAAGATGTGACCAGGAATCTGTGCGGTATTTCCAGGCCAACCCATTTCAGAGGTGTAACAACGGTAGTCGCAAAGTTATTCAATATTGTTAAGCCGCACATTGCCATTTTTGGAGAGAAGGATTTTCAGCAGTTAGTCACCATAAGGCAAATGGTAAAAGACCTGAATTTTGATATAGAGATAGTGGGAATTCCTACTGTCCGAGAGAAGGATGGTCTGGCGATGAGCTCTAGAAATACTTACCTGACCCCGGAAGAGCGTAAAGCTGCATTGAGTTTGAATCAGGCAATATCTATTGCAAGGGACATCTTCAGGTCAGGTGAAAGAAGATCCGAAAGTATTCTTCGAGAGGTTAAGAAAAGAATTGAATCAGAGGATTTAACTGACATCGATTATGTTAAGATGTGTGACTCTCAAACATTGGAGGACATTGAAGAAATCGATAGAGGTGCAGTCTTGGCAATAGCAGTGAAGGTTGGCAGGACAAGACTTATTGATAATTGTACTTTTGAAAGAGGAGAATGAAAAATCTCGTGAAGGAGGGAGAGGTGACGTGCAGAGAATTATGCTGAAATCCAAAATACACAGGGCGACGGTTACAGACGCTAATCTGGATTATGAAGGAAGTATTACCATTGATGAACTCCTAATGGAAGATGCAGGCATAATCCCTTACGAAGCGGTTCATATCTATAATATCTCCAATGGTGAGAGGTTTGAAACATATGCCATTAAAGGGGAGGCTAACTCTGGCACTATTTGCCTCAATGGGGCTGCTGCCCATAAGGTCAGTGTTGGTGACTTAATAATAATTGCCAATTATGCAAACTACTACGAGGAGGAGGCAAGAAACCACGAACCTAAACTTATATATGTTGATCTAAATAATAGGAGGATAGAAAAGAAACCCTCATATATCCAGTCACTTTAAATTTTCTCCTTTCATTTCTGGCAGTATTTGGTATTGGATACTAGAGAAAGGAGATATCTCACCCATATTGAGCCTTCTGATGGAGGCTGCTTAAATTTGAATTGAATATACTTGACCAGCAATAAAGGGTGTGTTAAAGTTTATCTCTCAAAGGGCTATTGCCCAAATCCTTTTTACTTAAGCATTAATAGGTATCTCTTTGTGTTTTACCCATTTTTATTTATTAATTAACGGTGGTATACATAGGGGAGATATAAAAATGAAATGTCCTAAATGTGGATTTACCAGTTTTGACTATCTTGATAACTGCAAAAGGTGTGGCAAGGAATTATTCGAGATAAAAAAAAATCTTAATATTTTATCTGTTGTACCTAGAGACGGGAGTAGAGATCAATTTCAAACTAAATTGAATGCCGGTGTTCCAGAGGTGCAAGAGATGATAGATACTATGGATTCTTTTATTCAACCAACTACAGAGGCTTTGAGAGAAGAACCTATAATAGAGGTGATAGACCATGAGATAGAAGATCAAGAGGAGATGGTTTTGGATGATTTGCCTGAGATAAAAGTGGAAGACAAAGAAGATGTAAAGAGCCATATGGGTTTTGACCTTGAGGGCATTTCAGAAAAACCATTCTCTATGGAAGATGGTTTGGAAGAGGAGACCGCGGAGAAGGAAGAAGCAGATGCAGAGATTGTACTACCAGAGATTAGTTTGGGTGATGAAACCTTAGAGGGACCCTTAAAACTTGAATTAGAAGAGCCCAGTGTTGTTCCAGAGCTTACGTTGGAAGAGGAAGATGCAGGCACAGAGATAGCACTGCCTGAGGTTAGTACAGGCGATGAGATATTGATAGGGTTAGAGGATGGTGAGTTTGCGAAAACCGCTCAATCAGAGGAAGGTATTGAGATATCTCCCTTAGAGATTGAATCTCCTACAGAAGCACTATATTTTTCAGAACAGCAAGAAGAGGATATAGAAACTATCCACTTAGACCCTACTAATATAGAGGTTATAGAATTTGAGGAAGAAGAACCTTCATCTAAATGAAGAGTCAGAATGATAGATATGGAATTCAGCACTGTAGAGTATCATCCTTCTGAAAACGACCGGCTGATAAGTCCAAAAGAAGGCCAGAAGCCCGGCATTATTGAGGGAGCTGACCTGAATAAGAAAGCAGGTTTTTGGATAAGGGCACTGGCCTTCTCTATAGACAATATGATACTCCATGTTATATATGCGGTCTTCTTTATTGCAGGTGGTCTGGCTGTATATTTAGCCTCAGATACTAAAGATTGGCTTGTGATTTTGGGCCGAGCATTAATGCTCACCATACCATATAATATAGTTATGCTGGCAATTACAATAGGCTATTTTACATACCTCCATGCTTCTACGGGACAGACCATAGGTAAAATGGTTTGCCAGCTAAGGGTTGTCCAGGAAAATGGTGAACCATTAATCTATGGCAAATCGTTTTTAAGATGGGTTGGGTACTTAGTGTCTGCTGTTGTGCTCAATATAGGTTTTCTATGGGTAGCCTTTGATAAGAATAAGCAGGGATGGCATGATAAGATTGCAAGAACCTATGTAATAGAGCTGGCAAACGAAAAGACTTGACAAGTTTTTTGTGTTCTAATATATATCATTGAGGGTAAAAAGACTGTAGAATTTATCATAATGCCGAGATAGCTCAGTCGGTAGAGCAGAGGACTGAAAATCCTCGTGTCCCCAGTTCGATTCTGGGTCTCGGCACCACTAATATCAAGGGTTAGCCCGCCTATGGCGGGTTAACCCTTTTTTGTGCCTTCTGTCTGTAGCCTATCAAAATTGCCGCCTGCCGCTATCCCGTCTTCTTCCACCACCACCACGTCCACCACCGCTGCGGTTGTCGGAACGGGGGCGCGCCTCATTAACATTTATTGTCCGCCCCTTCAATTCCTTGCCATTCAGTCCGGTAATAGCAGCTTGAGCTGTTGCCTTCGCAGGCATTTCTACAAACCCGAACCCTCTTGATTCACCACTGAACTTATCAGTAACTACATTGACGGATGTGACCTCCCCGAAGGTTTCAAAAAGACTTCGTAAATCATCATTCTTAACCTCACGTGACAAATTTCCTACAAAAATATTCATTTTAGTCTCCTTTTTTAGTACATCTTATGCTGGTTTTGTTATGTCAAACGTCAGTATAATATACCCCTTAGCCTTCGAAGAGTTTCTTTTTTCCTCCTCCCCTTAATCCCCTCCAGCCGGGGGAGGGGAAAATTTACTTTTTACGAAGTCGTCAATTATGGTCATAACATTTATATATCATATTGTCAAATACAAAATATAATATTGCATTTTAACAGGTATTTTACAGGATATCCGATAACCAACCTCGTTTTATACCTACTGCCCCTTCAGGGCAGAGTTCCTGACAGCAAAAACATCTGATGCAAGTCTTATAATCTATGTTTATCTTCCCATTTACAGTCTTCATGGTTTGGGAGGGACATGAATCAACACAAACCTGGCATGATCTGCA
This sequence comes from Deltaproteobacteria bacterium CG_4_8_14_3_um_filter_43_13, assembly GCA_002782605.1. Classification (GTDB taxonomy): domain Bacteria; phylum Desulfobacterota; class UBA8473; order UBA8473; family UBA8473; genus UBA8473. The sequence goes on from PFIF01000037.1 coordinate 5,744, forward strand.
TTTTGTGTGGTCAATAGACGGCTTTGATGTTACCGTATTCTTTATAAAATTGGATAGAACTTTGGGAATGCGAAATCCAATATCATGTGTTTTGGGCAGCTTAAAATCTCTTATCTTGGCCTTTCCCAAATCCTCTCCCAGTACCTCAATCTCCTTTAAGTCAGTCTTCCCTATCCCCTTCTGTCTTGCTGCCCTTATGATATAAACATCGTCTGACGGAATGCCAAGGGTTTGACATATCACAGTGTCAATGGCCACACAATCGATACCGGCAAATATAAGCCCCACCTTTCTGGGATCGCCATTCCCAGGCCCATCCCCTTCCATTCCAACAATCCCATCCATTATGGTCAATTGAGGCTGGATCAGAAGATAGAGGTCAAGAAGCATCTGGGCAAAAAAATTCACATCTATCCCTGCCTTTAGATGCCACTTTGCCTTTCTGTTACCCACAACAAAGCCAAAATTATTCTTCACGCAGAGCGTAAGGAGCATCTGGCCGTGTGTCTTGAGTTTGGGAAGATTTATGATAACATCAGCCCCTAAAAAGGCTTTGGCCACCTCAAACCTTTTAAATATATGCCCTCTTTTATTCTCTACATCTACTGCCTCATCGAACTCTACCAGCTTAACCCCCATTGTATCGGAGACTTCTTTGATTCCAGTCTTTTCAGCGACCCTTTTTAGGCCTCCAACACCCGGACTATCTCCAATACAGGAAATTCCGCCGGCTTCTTTAACCAGCCTGACAACTGCGGACACAACAGATGGATGGGTAGTAACGGCATTCTCTGGCGCTTTGCCTGAAAGCAGGTTGGGCTTAAGTAAAACCCTATCTCCATCCCTGATAAAACCCCCAATCCCCCCCAAAAGATCAACGGAATCCCTAACAGCCTCATAGACCTTTTCTTCCTGATAATCTTCACACTTTACTATAGCTACTTTTGACTTACATGAATCGGTCATACTATTCATCAGGAAACCTATTATCTTCAACTATCTCTATCAGGTCTTTCAATCTATTCAATATCCTCTTGGGCATATTCAGCGACAGGGTCTCTCTCGTTTCAAACCCTGTAGGCACAGCATACACATCAACCCCTGCATTCTTACCCGTTTCAATATCAATCATTGAATCTCCGACGAATACAACTTCTTCCCTGGGTAAATTCATGCCCCTTAAAGCATCAAAGATGACGTCTGGATTGGGTTTTGATTTTCCATGGTTATCAACTCCAATTACCGCTTCAAAATATCCTTCAATCCTAGATTGTCTTAGGATTTTTTTAGCATATCTCCCTTCCATGTTTGTTGCTATTCCCAGAGCCAGTCCGGAATCCTTCAGACTGTTAACAACCTGTCTTACATCCGAAAAGAGGGGCGGGGTATCCACTATGAGTTCAAGGTATTTTTCCTTAAATAATCTCATTGCATCATCGAGTTCACTGGGCATAACCAGTTGGTTCATAGTATTCACTATAGAGTTTTGAAATAGCGCCTTTAAGTTATCGAGCTTAATCGGTTGATACCCAAGAGATTTTAAGGCATAGTTGAACCCCTTATGTATCGATTTAACAGAATTGATTAACGTACCATCCAAATCAAAAATTACCCCTCTGATATCTTTGTATAGATTTTTCTTTACATCTGAAAAGCTGTTGTAATTCCAGCAGACTATTCCCTTTTCAATACAATGAGAGTAAAGGGTGTCTTTTGCATATACCTCATCAGCCTCTTCAGCGATGCACTTATCAGAGAGGCCGTTACCGATGAAGATGATATGGTCATATTGATCCCGGAATCTTTTCAATATTGTTCTTTTACAATTCCCGCAACTACCACACTCAGGGTTGTAGAAGGGAAATTCTATCTCTATTCTATCTCTGCCCCTGAATATAATTCTATTGGCAAAGTATTCAATATCAGTGACATTATGGTGGTTAAGCAAGGCATTGATATATAAGCCAAAACCGTCACTTACAATCTTAAAGTCAATCCTCTTGTCTCTGCAGGATTTATAGAATTCCTTAAAATAGGGATCTAATGTTGAGTGATGACAGATGAAATTGACCATTTCTTTTTCTGTGCCAACTATCAGTCTGGCAATTCTGGCATATGCCTCCCTTGAGCCTATCTTGCCGGCTACATAGTCCCGATCAATGTCTTTCCAGCTTTTCCTGGTGAACCTATTCAGAAAATCATACCCAACGTCTTCCTTAGTAATTGTTCCATCAAAATCACATAAAACGAGCTCCTTGGCAGGGCACTTTGAGTTTTTGGTCTTCATTTAATGTTATCCATTTTTTAGGGATATGTATCCGTTCACAGTTTACGGTTTGCAGTTAACAGTCGGCAAAAATGCTTCAAGCTTTATATAATTACAACAGCAAGCTTAAGCTTGCTGTTGTAATGCCTGCTGTTGTAATTACCGTAAACCGTAAACTGAGAACCGTGAACGGTTACAGGGTTATGTTGACCATCTGAAATTGCTGTGATATTAATAGCAGATTCTTATGTTAAGATAAGCTCAGGTATATGTCCAGTAAAAACATATTCCATAATGGAGGTCAATATGATAATTCAGGAAATGACGATGTCGGAATTTGAAGAAGGGTTGAAAAAAACTAAAACAGTTATTGTGCCTGTCGGGACTACAGAAGAACACGGCTCTCACCTTCCGCTGGCTACAGATATTATCCATGTGTATGAAATGGTAAAAGAAGCAGCCACGAGGGTGGATGTCTTCATAGCTCCTCCCGTTTTCTTCGGGTTATGCCGCAGTACAAGCCAGCATCCGGGGACCATTAACATTTCAGGAGATACCTTTAGAAGTCTTGTTAAAGAGATAGTGATATCCCTTTATACCCATAAGATGAGAGATTTTATAATTATATCAGGTCATGCCGGCGGAACACATATGTCCTCCCTGACGGAAGTCGGAGAGTTGTTGCTCAATGAACTCCCTGAAGTAAATATCGCTATAGTTTCATTATTCGAACTGATTGGGAAAGAATGTCTGGATGTCATTGAGACGGATGGAGATGGTCATGCCGGGGAGTTGGAGACGTCTCTAGTGCTCTACTCAAAACCGCATTTAGTGAAAGGTCTGGGAGAAAGTTCCTATCCTCAGATCCCCCCTTATTTTTTGATAAGGGACAAAAGAAAGTACTGGCATACAGGTGTTTGGGGCAACCCTACAAAAGCCAGTGCTGAGAAGGGGAAGAGGATATTTGATATAGCGGTGGATAAAATCGTCAACCTAAAAAAGGAGTTTGAGAAATTCAAAGGATAGTTAGAAAGGGAGATTTTTACACTATAATTCTTTTATATCTGCCGGGGGATCGATAGGCTGCACTTCAAACTCGCCCCTCAGGTTATCCAGTATTTCGTTTACGTCCCTTTCAAAATCCGGGGCTATCATTAGTTCAACTACACCTTCATGGGGGCCTAATGTTCTCATTACTGCCATACCATCATAGGCTTCAAGAATAAACTTCAGGAATGCTATATTCTTTCTGTCAACCCTGAAATACCTCTGCATAGTCTTCAAGAATGATACTCCACACAATTCCTGTGATAGCTCTGAGACCTTTGGACAATCTGCCGAAAGCTTTGAAAAAGGATACCTTTTCAAGTATATTCAATTCAAATCCCCAAATCTATGCTGGATTACGCTCAATATACTTATACTTGCTGTTTCACTCCGTAATATCCTGATACCCATGTTCGCCACATTAAAACCTGCTTCATGGGCTTTTCGTATCTCAATTCTGCTAAATCCTCCCTCTGGACCAACTAAGATAAAAAATTTATTTGCATTTGGATTCAGATCAAAGACTTCCTTTAAAGCTGCAGCCCCTTCTTCCTCCCACAGGATAAGTTTAAGGGTGTCTTTTAAATCCCTGGTGAGAATTTCTGAAAAATCAACAGGGGAGGCAATGTGAGGGGGAAAGTTTCTGCCGCATTGTTTGGTTGCTTCCAGTGCTATTTTTCGCCAGCGCTCTACCTTTTTAAACGATTTATCGTTTATTAACTTTGGGATAGAACGATCTGAATTAAAAGGGAGGATTTCAGAGACCCCCAGTTCTGTTCCCTTTTGAATAATAATGTCCATCTTGGGAAGTTTAGGCAACCCCTGTCCCAGGATAATCTCTATCGGAGATTCCCTCTGGGGAAGAAATTTTTTAATTATGTCCACCATAAGTTCTCTGAAACTCTCTTCTTTAATCTTAGCATGATACTCCCAACCGGCATCATCAAACAGAACTACCCTATCCCCCACACCAAGCCTGAGTACCCTGCTTATATGCTTAACATCTTCTCCAACTATTATCCCTATATTGTCCCTTATCCTGCCCTTTTCAATGAAGAACCTTGGCACATTCTCCCTCCATTAAAATTGCACACTGAAAATCGCTCAAAGACTCACTTTTTCTGAAACTGTAGCATATCTTTCACTTTGCATACTAGTGCTTTGACTCATAAATAACTTTACCAAAAATGTC
>PFIF01000167.1:0-3159 GCA_002782605.1 Deltaproteobacteria bacterium CG_4_8_14_3_um_filter_43_13
AATGATAACACCAGAATTTGCCTTCGAGGTTCTTAAGGAATTTATAAAGCAGAAAAGGAGAGAGATTTGAAAAAAGCACTGATAACAGGGATTACAGGTCAGGACGGCTCATATTTAGCTGAGTTTTTATTGTCAAAAGGCTATGTGGTTCATGGGCTCATTCGAAGATCGAGTACTTTTAATACAGATAGGATCGAGCATATTTATGTTGATCCTCATGATCCAGAGGCCAGGCTTTTCCTACATTATGGAGATCTAAACGATGGAGGGCAATTGAGCAATCTTATTTACAACATCCAGCCAGATGAAGTTTATCACCTTGGAGCACAAAGTCATGTGCGGGTAAGCTTTGATATGCCAGAGTTTACTGGGGATATCACTGGCTTGGGAACAACAAGGCTTTTAGAGGCTGTCAGGAGAAGTGGAATCAAGACAAGGTTTTATCAGGCAAGTAGTAGCGAGATGTTTGGGGATGCACCTGCGCCCCAGGATGAAAATACCCCTTTTAGACCCAGAAGCCCTTATGCGGTGGCCAAGGTTTATGCATACTGGATGGTCAGGAATTACAAGGAAGGTTATGGTATGTTTGCTGCCAATGGTATCCTTTTTAACCATGAATCTCCAAGGAGGGGGGAGACATTTGTGACCCGAAAGATTACGAGGGCATTGGCCAGGATCAAGCTCGGCCTACAGGATAAGCTATATCTGGGTAATCTGGAGGCAAAAAGGGATTGGGGCTATGCACCTGATTATGTGGAGGCTATGTGGCTGATGCTACAGCAGGATGAGCCTGATGATTTCGTTATTGGGACGGGAGAGAGTCACTCAGTGAAGGAGTTTTTGGGGGAGGCTTTTTCATACGCTGGGCTTGATTGGAGAGAGTATGTGGAAATAGATCAAAGGTATTTCAGACCTCTTGAGACAGAGTTTCTATTATCAAATCCAGCAAAAGCAAGGAAAAGGCTTGGGTGGAGCCCAAGAATAAACTTTAAAGACCTTGTCAAGATAATGGTTGATTATGATATGGAATTTTTAGGCATAAGTCCTGTAGGAGAAGGTATCAAAATTCTGAATGACAAGGGTATCCACTGGACTAATAACAAGCTAATAAGGCGATAAGAGGTAAGCATTGATGATGGAGAAGACCTCCAGAATTTATGTAGCAGGTCATCGTGGTCTGGTAGGTTCTGCTTTGGTTCGCAAGCTTAAAGAACTGGGCTATATGAATCTTATCAGCCGCACACATGCTGAACTTGATCTTACCCGTCAGAGGGATGTTGAAGATTTTTTTGATAAGGAGCGTCCGGAACATGTCTTTTTAGCAGCAGCCAAAGTAGGAGGGATTCTTGCCAACAACACATATCCTGCCGAATTCATTTATAGCAATATAACAGTTCAATCAAATGTTATTCATAGCTCGTATCTTTTTGGTGTAAAAAAACTCTTATTCCTTGGAAGTTCCTGCATCTATCCACGGGATTGTCCACAGCCAATGAAGGAGGAATATCTGCTTTCGGGATACTTAGAACCGACCAATGAACCTTATGCAATTGCTAAAATAGCAGGGATAAAGATGTGCCAGTCTTATAACAGGCAGTACGGAACAAACTTCATATCAGTAATGCCAACCAACCTTTATGGGCCTAATGATAATTTTGATCTTACAACTTCTCATGTCCTTCCTGCACTTATAAGGAAGGTTCATGAGGCAAAATCAAACAATAAACCATATGTCGAGGTTTGGGGGACAGGGAATCCAAAAAGAGAGTTTCTTTATGTTAATGATTTAGCTGATGCCTGTGTGTTTTTGATGAAAAATTATAATGAAGGTGCAATTATAAATATTGGAACAGGGAAAGACATAGCCATCAAAGAGCTTGCAGAGATGATAAAGGATATAGTTGGGTTTGAAGGCAAAATAGCCTGGGATACAAGTAAACCAGATGGGATGCCGCGAAAGCTTTTAGATATAAGCAAGTTAAGTTCATTAGGATGGAAGGCGAAAACAGGTTTTGAGGGGGGCATTAAAAAGACCTATGAATGGTTTAAAGAGAACTTCCATGTTTTAACCTAATCTATCTTATTTGGCTAAGGGCTACGAACTACGAACCAGGATCAATAAGATGCTAAAAAGAGCCTTTGATTTTATTCTTTCTTTATCCGGCATAATTTTATCTGCACCCCTTTGGATTTTATTTTCACTAGCCATAATCCTTGAGGATGGCTGGCCAATTTTCTATAGGCAGGAAAGGGTAGGAAAAAGGGGAAGGATTTTTAAGGTCATTAAATTCCGTTCGATGGTAAAGGATGCAGAGAAAGATGTTGGACCTGTACAGGTTAAGGAAAATGACCCAAGAGTTACGAAAGCAGGTAGGATATTGAGAGCAACTGCTTTGGATGAGCTTCCACAGCTATTGAACATCTTAAAAGGTGATATGAGTTTTGTGGGTCCGAGAGCATTAAGACCAGAGGAGTCAGAAGTAAGGGGAAATCCAGAGGTTTTAAGTAAAAAGCGGTATGAGTAAGATGTCTTATGCCACGAATAGCAAGAATTGTTATAGCTGACTATCCGCACCATATAATTCAGAGAGGCCATAATAGGCAGGTGGTCTTTGCAGGTGACGAAGATTATCTTTATTGTCTGGAAAACCTTAAAGAATGGAAGAAAACTTTTAAATGTAAAGTCTATGCCTATTGTCTTATGACAAATCATTATCTCATTGTAAGTCCTAGTAAAAAGGCAGAAAATTTAGCATTGCTTATGAAGAGAGTCTCAGGTCGCCAAACCAGATATGTTAATAAAATAGAGAGAAGAAGCGGGACATTATGGGAAGGTAGATACAAATCGAGCCTAATTAGTGCCCATCCACAAATAGAATTTTTGGGAAAAAGGGCACTAGTCGGTTTCCAATCCAGAAATGAGCAATTTTTCGTAAGGTCAAGGAAATCAAGGGATTGTGCGGAGGCGTACTTTAGTACGTCGCACAAACAATCCCGCAGATTGACGCAGAGATTGCGGAAAAGGGCCGTTTCTGGATGGAAACTAGCTATAAATATAAAACAGGCTTAGATTCTACTGATTGGTTGGATTTCGATCAATGTTATGAAGGGTTAGGAGCTACAAAGAAAGAACGCGAGAAAAAATATGAGGATTGGATA
>PFIF01000167.1:3192-3311 GCA_002782605.1 Deltaproteobacteria bacterium CG_4_8_14_3_um_filter_43_13
ATGATAAGAAAGGCGATTCAGAGAGGACAATTAACAGGAAGTCCAAAATTTGTTGATGAGATGGCTGAAAAAATTGGGAAGCGGATTGAATTCAGAGGGCAAGGAAGGCCAAAGGCAGA
>PFIF01000033.1 GCA_002782605.1 Deltaproteobacteria bacterium CG_4_8_14_3_um_filter_43_13
CTAACGATATTTGCCACCCTGAAGTCTGGCAGTCCAGATTGGCGTGTCCCCAGGAAATCGCCTGGCCCTCTGATAGCCAGGTCCTCCTCAGATATCTTAAACCCATCAGCAGTGCTCTCCATTATTCTGAGCCTCCTTCTGGCATCGTCTGATTTGCTGTACTGGGCAAGGAGAAGACATAGGGAGGGGAACTCACCTCTACCGATCCTCCCCCGCAATTGATGGAGCTGAGACAACCCAAACCTTTCAGCATGCTCTATCAGCATAACTGATGCATTGGGCATATCAATCCCCACTTCAATCACGGTTGTTGAGACTAAGATATCTATTGTTTTTTCCTTAAACGCCAACATAACATTCTCTTTTTCCTCGTAGGTCATCCTCCCATGGAGCAGACCAATCTTACGCTTTGGGAAAACGTCTCTCTGAAAGTGCTCGGCCATCTGGGTTGCATCTTTCAAATCCAGCTTTTCAGATTCTTCCACCAATGGATAGACTATATATGCCTGTCTACCCTTTTCTGTCTCCTTACGTACAATTTCGTACACCTTTTCTCGATCTCTTTCATGGTACAACTTTGTAATTACAGGTCTCCTGCCCGGGGGCATTTCATCAAGTATTGAAACATCCAGATCCCCGTATACAGTCAATGCCAGTGTCCTTGGGATTGGCGTTGCAGTCATTACCAATATATCCGGATTATACCCCTTTCGCTTCAACATCGCCCTCTGTATTACCCCAAACCTGTGCTGTTCATCAATAACTCCAAGCCCCAACTTATTAAACTCAACGGTTTCCTGTATAACAGCATGAGTACCTATAGTAATATCGATACTGCCATCTTTAATGGCATTAAGAACCTTGTCTTTCTGTGTTTTTTTTATACTACTGGTAAGCAGAATTGCTTTTACACCAAATTCTTTGGTCAGATGTTGAATATTAGAGAAGTGCTGTTCAGCCAAAATCTCGGTGGGGGCCATAATACTGACCTGATAACCATTCTCCACGGCTATTAAGGAGGAGAGCAACGCCACAATAGTCTTGCCACTTCCCACATCCCCCTGAATGAGTCTGTTCATTGGATAAGGACATCTCATATCCTCTTCAATCTCAGCAACCACCCTTTTTTGTGCATTCGTCAGGCTAAACGGTAAAGACTTTATCAGCCTATCTCTATTCTCTCCGGTAATATCAAAGGCAATCCCTTTCTCAGCTGTAACCCCCTTCTTCTTGAGGGCCAATCCTAATTCTAGAAAGAAAAACTCATCAAAGATGATGGTTCTGTAGGCAGGTGACCTGCCAGATACGATATCTGAAAGGTTACGGTCATGCTCTGGAAAGTGCATCTCCCTTATAGCTTCGGAAAGCTCGATTAAGTTCTGTCGGAGACATATATATGAAGGTATAGCACTCTGGATAGAATCCGAATACATATCCACGATATTTTTCATTATCTTCCTTAGCGTTTTTTGGTACAGTCCTTCAGTCTCAGAGTAGACAGGTACAATGCGATTGAAATTGAGAGAATCACTTGTATCTCTAACGACCTCAATATCCGGATGGTGAACCTCTTTTTGAAAGCGATAAACCTTTATCTCCCCAGACAGGATCACCTTTTGCCCTTTTTCAAACATCTTTTTAAAGTGACTATGACTATAGACAAACCACTTGGCTGTGATAGTACCACTCTCATCTTCCACAATCATCTCAAAGCCTCCCCTTCGATTCTTTTTGTAAGAGGTGGCTCCCAAGGCTATTATCTCCCCCATGACTGTTTCGGTTTTTCCAACCTCAAGTTTTGATATTGACTTTATACTCCTTCTATCTTCATACTTTCTGGGAAGAAAATAAAGGGCATCTTCAACGGTTTCAATTCCCTTCTTTTTCAAGACACTTGCCAATTTAGGACCAACACCCTTCATAAATTGAATAGGCGTGGACAGCTCTTTCCTCTTCTTTAAGAACTCAATCGTTGGGACTTCTTTTTCTAATGACGGCGGGCACTGGTTATCATCTTTTATCCGTTCAAGCACCCTCAGAGAATCCATAACCCTGGTCTTCTTTGAAGAGACATCCAAGGAATCAAAACCTGTAAAGTTTCTTGCCAACCACTGAATAAAGCCGACCTTCTCTGAGTCTAAAGGCAGAGACAGAGCCTGCCTGGCCAGATTCATAACGTGGATTTCCAAACCCTTAACAATCTCAAGATTGGCAAAGGAGTTCTTTGAAACATAGTCCAGTGGTTTATGTAAGGCTGCAATAATATCCCCAAGTTCTTTCATAGTAAGTTTCTGTTTTTAATTTAGTTTTAATTTCAACTCGTTACACATAAATCCAGTTTGCTTCTATCAAAATATTCTAGTCTTGACAAGAAAAAAGGTTTGACATCTCAAGAGGTACAGGCTAATATTTAGAGGCTGTAAATTTACATAACATATATTTAATCATGATAATTATGGAGACAATGACTGGTCGGGTAATCTTACCCGGCTTTTGTTCTTTTATAATCGTCGGATAAGAAATCTTCCTGTGTTGAGGGATTCCCATAGAATCTGAAAAGGAGTGGAAATTGGGTGAGAAAAACACGTACAAAAACGCGGGTGTGGATATTGACGCAGGTAATGAATTTGTAAAAAAGATAACCCCCCTGGTCAAATCCACATTTAGACCTGAAGTTATGACAGAAATCGGTGGGTTTGGTGGTCTATTTTCATTAAATACAAGAAAGTACAAAAAGCCAATTCTCGTATCCTCTACCGATGGAGTCGGAACCAAGTTAAAAATTGCATTTATGATGGATAAGCACGATACTGTTGGGATCGATTTGGTGGCCATGTGTGTGAATGACATAATAACCTTGGGTGCCGAACCCCTTTTCTTCCTGGATTATATATCTACAAGCAAATTGGTGCTAAATAGAGCTGAAGAGATCATTAAGGGGGTTGCCGATGGATGCAAAGAGGCTAACTGCTCCTTGATAGGTGGAGAAACTGCCGAGATACCATCTTTTTACAAGGATGAAGAATATGATTTAGTCGGTTTTGCATTAGGGGTTGTTGATAATGATAAGATTATCGATGGCTCTGCTATAACCGTGGGGGATAAACTGATAGGGATCGCCTCCAGTGGTTTACACAGCAATGGATACTCTCTGGTCAGGAAGATACTATTTGACGATCTTGACCTGGATATAAATGCTAAAGTAGAAGGTATCCAAAGCCCGCTCGGTGAAGAACTGCTTAAACCTACAAAGATATATGCAAAGGCTGTTCTGAACCTCATAAGGGATTTCAACATCCAGGGGATATCCCATATTACTGGGGGAGGACTGTTAGAAAATATACCACGGATACTGCCCCAAAGCTGTCAAGCACTGATATATAAAGATTCGTGGGAGATTCCTCACATATTCAGGTTTATCAAAGAGAAGGGTAACGTTGACGAATACGAGATGTTCAGAACCTTCAATAATGGTATAGGAATGGTGATAGTCGTATCCCCCCCTGATGTCGATGAAATTCTTCTAAGACTAAAAGGTTTAAAAGAAGAAGCATATATTATCGGTGAGATCACCAGGAGAGAACAAGAAGAACAATCTATTAAATTTCTTTGATGGAAGAAGCCCTTGGTAGAGATATGATTGTTGTCAGCGCCTGCCTGGTAGGAATCAACTGCAGGTATGATAGTTCTAGTAAGACCAGACCTGAGCTTCTTGATCTTTTGGAGAAAAAAATGGCTGTGCCTATCTGCCCCGAACAGCTGGGTGGGCTTCCCACGCCTAGAACCCCTGCTAAAATCCAAAGTGGGGACGGATTCGATGTCTTGAGGTCCGGAGCCAGGGTTATAGATATAAAGGGCAGAGATGTAACCCCACAGTTTATAAAAGGTGCTATTGAAGCCTTCAATATTGCCATGTTGGTAGGGGCTGATAAAGCAATCTTAAAGGATAAGAGCCCTTCATGTGGCGTTAATTACATCTGGGATGATGATGGTTTAAAAGAAGGAAAAGGGGTACTAACGGCACTTCTAATTGACAATGGAATCAAGGTAAGTTCTGGGGATCTGTAGAAATTCCTGGATGTTTAATTAGTTCAATAGAGTTGTGAGGTCTAGAATGGCAAGAGTGTGTGAGATATGCGGAAAGGGTCCATCAGTTGGTAATAATGTCAGCCATGCCAATAATAAAACCAAAAGGAGATGGTACCCAAATATTCAAAAGGTAAAGGCAGTTAGAAACGGGGCGGTAAAAAGGATTAATGTCTGTACCCGTTGCATAAGGTCTGGATTTGTCACCAATGTCTAATTATAGGCAACGTCACTGGTCATTAGTCATCGGTCATTGGTTAAGTCTGGAAAATTGATCGCTTTTACCAGTGACAAATGACTATTGACAAATGACATTCACTATAGTTCATGTTCTCAGTCTTTCAACATTGATAACGCCTTTGATGTTTTGCATGGAATTAATTATATTCTGAAGGTGCTTTAGATCACTTACCTCAACCTCAAATATACTCACTGCCTTTTTCTCCTGAGTAGTATGTATCTGTGCATTTATAATATTGGCCTCAGATAAAGCAATAGAGGAGCTCATAGCAGCAAGCAGCCCCTTTTTATCTACACAGACAACCCTAATTCTAACCAGATGCATTGATTTATCTTCTATATCCCATTCCACATCTATCGTTCTCTCAGATACACTATGAAGAATAGTGGGACAGTTAGAGAGGTGAACTGTAACCCCTCTGCCACGAGTAATATATCCGATTATATCATCACCGGGGAGCGGGTTGCAGCACTTTCCAAAACGCACCATTATATCCTCAACACCTCGTATCTTAACACCGCCGCCATCTTTCTTGCCTGCCTTCTTGGTAACCTTTTCTAATATTGCCTCCTCTGTAAACTCCGTATCTAATCTCTCTTGCGGTATTAGTCTATGTATTATTTGCTTGACTGAAAGCTTTCCATACCCCACCTCAGCCAGCAGGTCGTCCAGATCATGGAGACCAAACTCCTCTGCTATTACCTTTAACTCACCCGTCTTTGTATGCTTTGAAAAGTTGAGTTTGTATTTTTTAAACTCCTTTTCACAGATTTCCAACCCCAGTGAAATACTCTGCTCGCGTTGATTGGTTTTCACCCAATGCCGAATCTTTGCCTTAGCCCTGGATGTCTTAACAATCTTTAACCAGTCAATACTGGGGTGTTGATTGGAGGAGGTTATTATCTCCAATGTGTCACCGTTTTTTAACTCGTATTTTAAGGGAACAATCTTGCCATTTACCTTGGCTCCGTTACACTGATGCCCTACATCGGTATGAATGCTATAGGCAAAATCCAAAGGAGTAGCACCTCGGGGGAACTCCTTTACCTCCCCTTTCGGAGTAAAGACATATACTTCCTCTGGAAAAAGATCAACCCTAACCGATTCTAAAAACTCTCCAGGATCTTTCATGTCCTGTTGCCATTCCAGAAGTCGTCTCAGCCAGGCAAACTCTCTGTCTGTCTTTTCCCCAATGTCCTTCCCCTCTTTATACTTCCAATGGGAGGCTATCCCTTCTTCTGCAATCCTATGCATCTCTGCTGTTCGTATTTGGATTTCGACCCTCTCCCCGTGAGGCCCTATAACTGTAGTATGGAGGGATTGATACATATTGGCCTTCGGCATAGCTATATGGTCTTTGAATCGGCCAGGAACAGGTTTCCACAGGGAATGAATAATTCCCAGGGCTTCATAGCATTCCTGAACGCTGTCAAGAATGATCCTGAAGGCAATAAGGTCATAAACCCGATCAAACTCTATGTTTTGCTTCTTCATCTTCTGATATATACTATAGATATGCTTTAATCTCCCCTCCACATGGTCTTTAAGATTATATTCTGCCAATCTATTGGAAATAATAGTTTTTACCTCATGTATATAGGCATTCCCCTCTTTCTTCCTTTCTACAACCTTCTTCATCAGGTCATAATACACTTCTGGTTCCAGAAACTGTAGGGAAAGATCCTCAAGCTCAGCCCTAACCCAGCCTATACCCAGCCTATTTGCCAATGGGGCATAAATATCCAGGGTTTCTTTAGCAATCTCTTTCTGCTTTTTTGGAGAATGGTACTCCAGTGTTCGCATATTATGAAGTCTATCGGCTAATTTTATAAGTATAACCCTTATATCTTTAGCCATTGCTATCAGCATCTTTCGAAAATTTTCAGCCTGCTGTTCTTCATGGGTTCCAAAGGTAATCTTACTGATCTTTGTGACTCCATCAACCAGGGGACTAATATCTCTACCAAATAACTTTCCAATCTCCTCTAAGGTTGCATAAGTATCTTCCACAGCATCATGTAACAGCCCGGTAGCAATAGTTGCAACGTCTAACTTGAGATCAGCAAGAATACCTGCTACTTCCAGCGGATGGATGAGATAAGGTTCACCTGAGAGCCGAACCTGTCCCTGATGAATCTTGGCAGAGAATACGTACGCCTTTTCAATCAAATCCACATCTGTATCAGGATTATAAGCATGTATTTTGTCTATAATGTCATTTAATCTTATCATATTCTTCTAAAAACTAAAAAAGCCAGGCATATTAAAAATACCCAGCTTTTTATCAGTTTCAAATGTTATATATCTTCATATTTCATCTTCTATCGTTTCCTCAGTTACATCTGCAACAGAGGCACATGTTTCCCCAAAGAGTATAGACAGGAACAGATACACATAAAACAGAGCTATCGGCAAGATAAGATATTTTACAATGGGAGCAAAAAGAAACAGAGCAACAAGTATTATCGCACCTATGCCGACGAGATAAGAAACGATATAGCTATCCAATCTTTCTTTCACTTTATCCAAAATGAATCCAATTTTAAAGGCATCTCCAATCTGTTCTCCCCCTAATACATAGCTGGCAATGGCCATGGGTAAAAAGAACGTAATCACCAATCCAACCGCAAAACCAATAATGAGTAAAAGGGCACCCAGAAAACTGGCAAGCCACCCTTTGGTTATTAAGATTATACCTAAAACGGTGATAAAGGCTGGAATAAAACTATAACACAAGCAAATTACGGCAATGACCAATCCTTTAATAAACAGATCACCCCAGTTTCTCCATTCTGGCATAGTAGCATCTTCCTTCTTCAAGGTGCTCTTAAATACCTGGTAGGCATAGCCAATCGAAAGAAAATTTATAATAGGGATTAAATTAAGCACCCCTCCTACAATAAGCTTTTGCAGCCACTGCTCATCATTAAATGGAAACTTTATAGCCTTTTCTATATTAGCCATACACAGAACCTCCTTTTGGAAACGCACCACCTATAAAAATAAAAGTTTTGGGAAATTGTCCTTTTTTCGTTCGGGTATCTCAAAATCCTGATCATCTACAGATGATTAAGGGAAAAGGGAATTTTTAAAAGCTCTCAAAGACTGTACAATAAGACCATAATTGTTACCGTCTGTCAAGGGAAAAGGGGCTAATTCCTTTGGAAGTGGGTAGAGTTGCCTATTACGAAAGCCAAAGCACATCCCCACAAAGATTGGGTTTGCGAGGGCGTGAAGAAAATGCCTCGAATTGCTGCTTCTCTTTCTCCAGCAGTGTGGAATCACCATGTCCAGGAAATACCTGTGTGTCTCCTGGCAGCACAAAGATCTTGCTGGTTATGGATTCAACTATCTGCTCAAAGGCCGCTGGTGACGAGGTTTTGCCCGGGCCACCCGGAAATATAGTATCACCAGATAGCAGATAATTACCAGTCAGAAAGCATATACTGCCAGGTGTGTGCCCAGGGGTATGCAACACCCCGAGCTTTACGTTCCCAAAAGTTACCACATCACCATCATTGAGAAGTATCTCCGGGGTTGAAGGCAAATTTGGACTGTCTGCAGGGTGGGCAGCAATTGGAACTTTAAGTTCCGACTTTAACTGGGAAAGAGCGCCGAGATGGTCCCAGTGGTCGTGAGTAATCAGTATGTACCTGGGATTTGTCCCCCTCAATCGCTCCATAACTTTAGGAACTTCCCCGGGAGCATCCACCAAGACGCTATCTTTGGTCAACTGGCACACTACGATATAAGCATTTGTACCAAATGCCCCTAATTCCAGCCTCTCAATTTGTACAATACCATCCTTTGCCACGATTGCCATTTTTGCACCTCCAATTCAGGATTCAACTGATCAAACTCACTAGCTTTCATATATTTCAACCTCCTCATTTCTGGATCGTCTTACTGGAATAGATTATATTCTTTGAAACCAGTACCATGCAGAAGGAAAATTATTTTCTTCACCCACAACGGATCGGATCTTCAAGAAACTGGAATCCAGTAATGCGTCCACATCTTCAGGAGAAATCCCCCGAATAGTTCCTTTCCAGGGGCGCGGCAGCCATGCATAGAGCATGAACATCCCTTCCTGTCTTAAGAGCCGGACCAGATGGTTGACATATTTTTTTCGGTCATCCGATTTCAGGGTAAACAGGCAGCCAATATCCAGAGCATAATCATAGGTGCCGGAGAGTATAAAAAGATCGGTAACGTCTCCGACATAAAAGTCAATTTCCAGACCTGCTTGAATGGCCTTTTTCCTTGCCGCCCGAATGGCATTGGGGGCAAAATCAATACCGGTGACTTTCCAGCCATGGCGGGCCAGGGTAATGGCATTGGTGCCCGTACCGCACCCCAGGTCCAGGGCTTTGCCGGGAGATGTTTTCTGGATAAACTCCATAACTTCAGGCGGGGTGGCATTGGTGTCCCAGGGGGTTTGACCGCTAAAATATCGCCACATAAACATCAGGGAAGAACGATTAAAAACAGCCTTCAATGGATTCATTCATCGCCTCATCTGGGAATAGGCTATCTAGGGATAATTTTAATATCGGTAAAGCGGATAACGGTATTTTTAGAAACTATGAACATCGGCGAACCATAGAGGTGAGAATTGTTTTTAAATTCGCCAAAATCTTTTCCATTCAAGGATATTTTTATAATGTCTCCCATAGCTTCAATTCTTACCTTGTTTTGTATACTGTCGATTAAAGGAGATGTCTCCCAGTTTTTTTTGAAAAGTCCCTTCACATTTTCTATTATATAATATAACCCATTCAACCCGTTGAATAAATTATATCTTCCATCCAAAATAATCCCAAACTGATACCCTTGTCTGCTGGATGTTTTGTTTCGGAATAAGGCTTCATGTCCGCCTTCAAAAATATTCTGACGTATGCCGATTGTGATATAACAGAAATCCCCTCGAATTTTCGTTATGGTCGCTTCCATAATATAATCTTTTAATTCTTTTTTCAGAATCAAATAGTTATCTTCTGAAGTATCCTTTGATGTGATTGAATTGTTTTTGAATTCCCACCCGCCGAGTAAAATCTCCCAATTTGCCTCATTATAAATTA
>PFIF01000287.1:0-1354 GCA_002782605.1 Deltaproteobacteria bacterium CG_4_8_14_3_um_filter_43_13
AATGGGCCAGAACAATATCAATATCAGGATAAGAAAGGATAAAATCATAATACTGCTTGATCTCTGTTTTAGCCTTTCCCACGTAGTAATGGCCTACAGTCTCATTGGCATGGACCATGATTGGGATATTGAGACCCTTTGCCGCTTCTACGATCGGACGGATGACCTTTTCGTCATCTATCGCTACCCTATGAGCCTCTGTAACTATCTCACCAACACCTTTCAAGCCCAGCCCAACACATCGCTCGATCTCTTTAACCGTTTTATTTTTACCCTTTAATTGAATGGAAGCAAAACCTATAAGCCTGTCAGGGTATCTTTTAACAGATTCCAGGATATAGTCATTCCCATCCTCACATAGTCCTTGATCTGACCACGCAAAACCGCATACGACACTCTTGTCTACCCCTGACCGATCCATAGAAGCTACCAATTCTTCAGCGCCTATCATGCCAGCCTTCTTTGATTCTCCCATCATATTAGACCACTCTCCGCCAAATAATAAGCGGAAAAGAGGGTCCTTTTTCCGATACTTATCCAGATTGTCCCTCACCTCTTTAGAGAATATATGGGTATGGAAGTCTATTATCATATACTTCCTCCATCCAGTGATTCTTCATAGCGGGCCAAAGTGAATATCAAATCTGCCGATCTATTAAGGTATGCCAGTATCTTATCGTTGAGCAAAATATTATCTTCCTTTAACCCTACAGCCCTCCTTTCTCCCCTTCTTATTATGGTACGGGCCATGTCCAAAGAAGCGGAGACCAAAGATGTCCCTGGTATAATGAAGCTCTTGGGCAGCCTCACCTTATCTTCTATCTCTTCAATAAGGTTTTGCAATTCCTGTATATCCTCTTCTTCAATCTTTTTCTTCAACTTTCCATAATCCTTCGGATCGGTGGCCAGTTCTCCCCCTATTACAAAGAGCATTTTCTGAACCTTATAGATAATCTCCTTAACTCTCTCATTCTTGGAAAGGGCTCTGGCAAAACCCAGTGTAGAATTGGCTTCATCCAGGGTACCGTAGGTTTCAGGTCTCGGGTCGGATTTACGTATCCTCTGACCATACAGCATACTAGTGTATCCTTCATCGCCTTTTTTATTAAACAGCTTCATAAATCCTCCCTAGTTTACACTTAAATACGGAAGTCGTAAATCGTAAATCGTGAATGATTTTTTTATTTTCGACTCACGACTCACGAGTTATTCCCCTGCACACTGATCTTTCCATAAACACCATCACACCCTGGTATAATCTTCAGTTTTCCTTCTCTTACCTTCATGATTCCTTCTAAAATATTTGATTGGGTAAGTCCGGTCAGTTCATCTCTGGATAGATCTAAAAGGATGT
>PFIF01000287.1:1425-9356 GCA_002782605.1 Deltaproteobacteria bacterium CG_4_8_14_3_um_filter_43_13
CCCAACACTTCAGCGATAATTTCCTCCAGTGGAACCAGATGCCTGGCAGGAATTGCCCCCTCTGGCAGAAAACCCTTGGGACGATCCGAGAGGGTTTCCACACGGTGCATTACCCCGATAGTAAGCCTTTTTTTGCACACCGGACATATATTATCGTTGTTTCTGCTCTCAGATGGAGAAAAGAGAATATCACAGTTTCTGTGTCCATCATAATGATACTTTCCTTCCTCAGGGAAGAATTCTACTGTAAAGAGTAGCTTACTGCGATCCTTTTCTCTCAGGCACTTTATGATTTGATTATAGTTTAAATCACAATTAAAAACATTTGCCTCCCTGCCTATTTTGGCGGGTGAATGGGCATCGGAATTCGAAATCAGGGTGATTTTGTCTAAGGCAGAAAGTCTCCAGTTCATTTCCGGGTCCGAAGACAGACCGGTTTCGATAGCATGTATATATTCAGCTTGATCCCCGAAACACTCCTCCAGGGAATCAAAACCTGAATTAGCCCCGAAAAGAGAGAACCAGGGAGTCCATGCGTGTGCAGGTACTAGAAAACACTCTTCTGATGTATCCAATACTAGCTTGACCAGATCTTTGACATGGAATCCGAAGGTGGGTCTGCCGTCGGAACCAAGCTTGCCTCTTCTCCCCAATTTTGCGTTTATCTTTTCTACTACCTCTAAAGTAGGGGCAAAGATAAGTGTATGAATCTTACGGAGCTTCCCTGCCTGAGAGAAGATATTGCTTACCTCGGCAGTCAACACAAAGCGAACGTTTTTGCTTCCGTTCTTTAAGGTTAGAAGGTTACCATCAGAAGGTTCGAGTTTTGTTTTTAGTTCAGCAAAGTACAGGGGATGGGTAAAGTCTCCTGTTCCCAATAGGGTGATTCCCTTAATCTCTGCCCATTTGCTTAGGGTTTCAACTTCCATATCTTTGCTGGTTGCTCTGCTATACCTGGAATGGACATGGAAATCTGCTATGAATCTCATACACCTCTCCTCAAGTTCAATATCTCTCTTAACCTGCCTCTACCCTTTGTCTTCTCAATCCGAGGTCAGCAAGATCCCACTTTTATAACTTAACCCCACCAGCATAAAATAAGATAGTTTAAATACGATTTCAAGGCTTTTTTAGTATTTCCCCCAGCTTACTCTTTATATAATCTTCACCAAGAACCTTCTGTTTCTTGGGCCATCGAACTCGCAGAAGAATATTGACTGCCAGGTTCCTAAAACCAACCTTCCATCCTCCACAATGATAATTTCGGAAGACCCCACCAGACTCGTTTTTATATGGGCATCTGAGTTCCCTTCGGTATGTCGATAGTTGTCATCAAAGGGGATAACCTTTCCAAGCTTCATTAGGATATCTCTTGGGACATCGGGATCAGCATTCTCATTTATAGTAACAGCCGCTGTGGTATGGGGAACAAAGACACAACAGATTCCATTTCTCACCTTGCTGTCAGTAACTGCCTTTTGAATCTGATGGGTAATGTCCAGTATCTCTGTCCGTTGACTGGTTTTAACTGTAAATGTCTTCATTTCCCATATTCTCCTTTTATTCTACTTTCTGCCATTTAACAGGCTATTATCCTACTGGGAGTTCCTTTGAGCGGTCATCAAAAAACGTTTTTGACAAGCGAAAAGGGATTTGGAAACAGCCCGTTAACTCAAAGCTGTTTTTTAGCATAACTTTTAGACAAGGGTTAGTCAAACCTTTTTTGAGTGTGTCAAGTTTAACCATATACATTCTTATACCGCCTGATGTCCAACCCCTCTATATCTTTGAATTATTTCCCCTTGACACACAAGCCCATTTCCGCTATATTCCCTTCTACCAGCGTCATAAGCTAGTTCTTATCCAGCCATATTGAGCCCTTTCTTTTTAGGATGCTGTTTTAATTAATAGTAGTTTGGGGACAACCCATTGCCTACTTCAAGAAAAGAGAAAAAACAGAAGGTTAAAGTCTGCCCTGATGAGCCTTGAGCAAAGCAATGCAGTGTATAATTTGAGATGAAGACAATAATAAAAAGCCCAATATTTTTTTCAGTTAGGGTATAATAAGTGATATAATGCACACAAATTATAAAGGAGGGTGAACTAAAATGACTCGGCCATTTAATCGTATAACCATAAATCCAGAAGTCTGCATGGGGCAGCCCACAATAAGGGGAATGCGTATTACTGTTGCCTTTGTGCTAAAATTGCTTGCCTCTGGCATGACCCATGAGGAAGTCCTGAAGGCATACCCGGAACTCAAGGAAGAAGACATCCTTCAAACTATTGAGTATGCAGCGTGGCTTGCAGGGGAGTATCATCATCCTATTCATGCTTATGCTGAGTAAAGGATATGGAATTAAAGTTTATAGCAGATGTCCATATCTCTCCTCTTACCGTTGAAGGATTAAAAAAGAGCGGCTATAATATCATCCGAGTTACGGACAAACTCTCCGCTGCGTCCTCCGATAATGAGATTATTCAACTGGCATATCAGGAACAGGCTGTAATTATTACGCAGGATCTGGATTTTTCCGCAATCATTGCTCAAAGCGGACTAAACGGCCCGAGTGTTGTTTCATTACGGGTTGCCCATGCCAAACCAGATATGATCACACGACTTCTGACAACAGTGTTGCCTCTAGTTGAAGTTGAACTTACTGAAGGAGCAATTGTGTCAATAGATGAGACAGAATATCGTATCAGGAAACTCCCTGTAAAAGAAAAAAGTAAGGGAATTCTATAGAGGTGCGATATGTATAAAACAAAGCCTGTTTTGAAGGTTTGCTGATATCCCCTTGCCATTACTGCTTGTTCGGGCAATGCCCTTGCCAACGAAAAGTCTGCCCCTGAGCGTATCAATCAGGAGACAGATGCTGAATCAGGTTCAGCACAAGTTTTTGTGCAGTTGGCAAAGGAGAGTACAATATACTTTAGTAGCTTAAAATTTACGCAGGAGGTGCAGACATGATGAGTTTAGACAATAAAAAAAGTGCCTTTAAAAACAGGCGAGGAATTCCGTTTCTATCTTTAATCATCCTTTTAAATGTTTGCTTAGGATGTGTATTCTTTCAACCCAAACATCCAATAACTAATGGAGATTCTGAAGCAATTATAATTATAGCCGAGAAAAAGTCTCTTTGTGAACAATGGGCGAGTAAAGTGAAGAAGGACTTTGGCAAAGATACCAAGGAATATCAAAAGACAAATGAGCTATATATTAATGCAAAGGCAGCTTTTGACGGATGGATTGTCCGCCTTCAATTTGATTTGACAGCAGATACCGATATAACTAACTCAAATAGTTATAAAAAGGCTCTTGATGAAGCGTCAGAAAAAAGCAATGCCTTTGTGAGATATTCAACTGAACTTTATCAGCCCTCAACAACAAAGTCTTTATCTTTTATAGTAGGGGTATTGCCATCTTTATCAGATGCAGGCATTAAAGTATGGCAGGAGTATAGGAAGGCAAAAGAGGAACAGAGAAAAGAAATAAAGAAAGACCTTGATAACTTGAAGTTGAAGGCTTTTGATGAGATTTAACGGGAAGGAATATGTTTAGATTTAAGAGTTTATTTTATTCTTTGTCTGGTTGCTTTGGAATTATTTTTATGCTATTCATAAGTTCAGCTTCAGCTTTTGCCTCTGAAAAGCTTGCCCCAGCAGGCAGTAAGCAGGGGCCTGAGATTTTTGTGCAGTTGGGACATTCAGACCAGGTTACCTCTGTAGCCTTTTCCCCTGATGGAAGGCATCTTGCATCAGGAAGCTCTGATAAGAGCGTTAAAATCTGGGATGTGGATACAGGGAGAGAAATATGGACATTTCGGCTGGAACATATTATTGCCTTTAATTCAATGAATTTTTCTCCAGATGGAAGATATTTAACTTTTGCAGAAGCCGATAGTTTTATCCGGCTCTGGGATATAGCCATTGGCAAAGAGTTAAAAAAGTTCCCTCTCGCAATTTCTGAGAAGCTTGAAAAGAATGAGACCATGACTGGCACCGCTGTGGCGATTGCCTTTTCTCCAGATGGTAAATCATTGGTCGTCGCAGCAAATATTTTTTCCCATAAAGGAGAACAATCCTACAGAAGCAAAGCAGTAATCAATATCTGGAATGTAAAAACTGGAAAACTGAACAAAATAATTCCGGTTCATGCAGAAGAAATCAGTAACATGGCGCTTTCGCCTGATGGAAAATATGCTTTTTTAGGCTGCAATGAGCCTGACAATACGGTCAGACTATTAGGTATAGAGACAGGCAAAGAGATACGAAAATTTATCAGTCATTCAAAAACTGTTCACTCTGTAGCTGTTTCTCCTGACGGTGAATATGTTGCGTCAGGGAGCAAAGACAAGACTATCGTAATGTGGCATATAAAAAGTGGTAAAAAGATAAAAACCTTCACAAATCCGAAACGATACGAAAGATTTTCGATAGCATTTTCTCCAGACGGAAAGAGATTGATTGTCTCAGGATCGGGCAGATTGAGCGAGATGGAGCTCTGGGATGTTTCAACAGGTCAGGTAATTGCAACTCTCAAAGACGATGCTATCAGTCCATGGTCTGTGAGATTTTCCCCTGATGGTCAACATGTTGCCACATCGGCTGGAGGCGCAGTCGCACTATGGGATATTTCTACAGTAGCATACGGCAGCGCATATCACACCGACCAAAATGAGGCAAAAAAGTATGCTTATTCTACAGGAAAACTCAAGACATTGGGGGGGAGTGTATATCACGGTAGTGCATATTTTTCATCCAGTGGAGAAAAAATCATCATGGTTAATCAATCTACACTTCATGAGTTTGACCGTTTTGCCGGTACTTTGCGTGGCAGGAAAAAGATTGGTAAACAATATGAGGATAAGCGTTTCTTTGAGGTTGAGGATGATGCTTATTCGAAAGGCCTAATTAGCGTTATAGATAGCAAGAAAAACGGTGCAATTATAAGGACGGGCTATCGAGGCGAGGAGATACCGAATTGCCAGACCTTTTCACCCGATGGCAGGTATGGAATAATACTAGTATTTGAAGGTGATCGTCCTACATACAAAATAATTGACATAAGAAGTAAGAAAGAGGTTTCCATACTTGAAAACCCTTCTGGTGGTTTCATACTTGGGGGGACTGGTGGCAGTGCAATTTTTTCGCCGGACGCGAAGTATGTCATTGGGTGGTATTCGTATGGGAGTGATGAGTACAAGCAATATCCTTTTGTGTTTAAACTTTGGGATGTTCCCACAGGAAAAGAAATAAGGACCTTTTCCGGCCATTCGTGCTACATTAACACTGCAGTTTTTACCGCCGATGGAGGTCGTATACTATCCGGAAGTATGGATACTACGATGAAACTCTGGGATGTACAAACAGGCAAAGAGGTAAGGACATTTAGAGGGCATTCTAATGTAGTTTCAATAATAACCATTTCTCCTGACGACAAATATATCCTTTCAGGGAGTTGGGATGGCACGATCAAACTTTGGGACTTTGTTTCAGGCAAAGAGGTTCGCACCTTCACAGGACATTCAAATCAGGTTCTTTCCGTATTGTTCAGCCCTGATGACAAATATCTGGTGTCTGGCAGTTATGACGGCACTACCCGTCTGTGGGATATATCAACCGGCAAAGAAATCGCCCAGTTCATCAGTTTCACTGATGGCGAATGGGTTGTTATTACGCCTGAAGGTTACTTTAATGCCTCTCCGAATGGCGCGAAGCATCTCAATGTCCGTGTTGGCAACAATGTCTATTCAATTGACAACTTTTATGAAAAGTTCTTTAATCCTGTCTATGTCGCCTCTGTGCTTCAGGGCAAAAAGATCGAGGCAGTTGCAGACATAAGAAAGGGCATTCTCACACCTCCTGATGTAAAAATCATCTTTCCTGAGCCAGGAAAGGAATTCAGCGCTGACACTGTGACAATAACCATCTCTGCAAAAGACACAGGCGGAGGGATTGATGAGATAAGGCTCTATCACAACGGCAAGGCGATAGGCGAAGACACGAGGGCTGTAAAGATAGTTTCAAAAGGCAATGAAGCAATAAAGACATATACCGTCACCCTTGTGGATGGGTTGAACAATTTCAAAGCAGTAGGATTCAGCAAAGACAGGACAGAGTCAAATCCCTACGAGCTTATTGTAAAACTTACAGTCCCGCAAAAGGATGTATCCATGCATATCCTTGCAGTAGGCATAAACAAATACAAGAATCCTGCCTTGAACCTGAATTATGCCGAGCCTGATGCAAAAGGTATAGTTGACTTCTTCAGGCACAAAGATAATGGATTATTCAAAAATGTTGAAATCAGAGAGAGTTACAATGAACAGGCAACAAAAGAGACAATAATCTCAAAACTTAACCAATTACAGAACACAAACCCGCAGGATGCAGTATTAATATACCTTGCAGGGCATGGAGAAAATATAAATGACAAATGGTATTTCATCCCCCATGATCTGACCTATCCTGAAAGGGAAGATGAAGTTAAAACAAAAGGGATATCATCAGATGAACTGGCAGGATACATAAAGAACATAAAGGCACAGAAGATACTTGTGCTTATAGATGCCTGCAAATCAGGGGCAGTATTAGTTGCATTCAGAGGATTTGAAGACAGGAAGGCTCTATCGCAGTTATCAAGGTCAACAGGGGTTCATATAATAGCAGCATCTACAAAAGACCAGTTTGCAGCAGAGGTAAAGGAATTAGGTCACGGGGTATTCACATATATCCTTCTTGAAGGACTAAAAGGTAAGGCAGCAACCGAAGGAAAGGCGGTTACAGTCAAAAAACTGATGGTATATGTAGAAGAACAACTGCCGGAGATAACAAAGAAATACAAGCAGGAGGCACAGTATCCGGTGACGCATTCAAGCGGAGAGGGAATGGATTTTCCGCTGGTTATTGCAAAATAAAAAAAGTTTTGATAAAATACTATAATCATAACAGGCATCGAGAGCTTTGAAAAATTACCCCTTTTCGCTTCAGCATTAATTTTTTGACCCATCTAAGCTCGCTCCATGGAAAATTCACAAACTCACCCTTCGGGCTCAAACATGTGAATTTTCTACATTATGCTCGCCAAGAGGGGTTCCCCAAAAAATTTATGAATTCGCTCTCAGGGGTAATTATTCGAAGCTCTAGCATCGTTGTCTTTGCTATAAACAAAAGGGGTGAAGATATGAAAACACCAAAATTCCTTTTTCTGCTTTTTGCAATCGTTATCGTAGGGTGGGCTGCATCCATCGCTTTGGTTCATGCCGATGACCGCAGTGTTACGGTAAAGCCCAAGAAAGGCGCTGAAATCACGACAGTTGCCCACAGCAAATACTTTGCCATCATTATAGGCAATCAAAGCTACGGACATCTGCCAAAACTCAAGACCCCAATAGCAGACGCAAAGGCAGTTAATGAGATATTAAAAAACCAATACGGCTTTGAGACAAAACTCCTCATAGATGCACGGAGAAAAGACATACTTTCAACCATAAACGACTTCAGGAAAAAACTCTCATCAAAAGACAACCTCTTGATTTACTATGCAGGGCACGGAGAATTTGATAAGACAGCAGACAGGGCATACTGGCTTCCTGTAGATGCTCAAAGGGACGACCCTGTTGACTGGATTAGCGCAACAGACATAAATAACAGACAACATCAAACGGATTGCCTCTAAACACATCCTCATCGTATCTGACTCGTGCTATTCAGGCACATTAACAAGGGCAGCGGTTATAGACCTAAAGTCAGCGGAAAAAGACGAATACTTTTACGCTTTTTTGGGGTGCAGGGGCGTGGGTAAAGGGAACGCTTCTATTTTATTTCATTCTTCAAAGAAACTTCGTTGCACAATAATCCGAATTCTGATATTCTGAAATCAGATTATAAAAGGAGGTGCGTTGTGGATACTGCCAACGTAGCAATAG
>PFIF01000287.1:9374-12737 GCA_002782605.1 Deltaproteobacteria bacterium CG_4_8_14_3_um_filter_43_13
TTGTGGATACTGCCAACGTAGCAATAGCTGAAATAAAAGCCCGTGGACAGCTCACTATCCCCAAGAAGATCCGTGAAATAAGCCATCTTGAAGAGGGGCAGGCTGTTTCCATCATCCCTTTGGGAGATTCGCTCATCATTACCCCGAAGAGACTGGAACTTGACGAGGCGCGCAGGGAGATACGGAAGGTGCTCAAGTCCTCAAAGATGACCATCGAAGAGCTCATGGATGGGCTTATAGAGGAAAGGGACGGCCTGTATCAAGAGACCTATGGCAAAAACGGTTAAGGTTTTTCTCGACTCGAATGTGATATTGTCGGGTTTGCTATCGGATAAAGGGGCGCCGCGTATTATCCTGGACCTGCTAACGCTCAAATTGCCTGCGCTTTGCGGAGCAACGGGAAGATACAATCTTATGGAAATCGAGCGCAATCTCGAAAAGAAGATGCCTGCTATCATTCCTATATACCGGAAATATATGCCGTTGCTTGACCTGGAGATTGTTCCCCTGCCTTCGCACGAAACAATAAAGCGCATATCGGGGCAGATTGCCGATAAAGACATCCCTGTCTTGGCCTCGACGATTTCCTGCAATGCCGATTATCTCGTCACCGGGGACAACAAGGATTTTGCCAGGCCAAAGGGGAGTGGAAAATATCCGTTCCAAATCGTAAGCCCTTCGGAATTACTCGAAAAGGTTTTAGAGGAAATACTCCTTGTTGGTTCAAGTAAACAGAAAAAGCTTTCCTGAATGTTTATATGTTATAGACATTCCAATAAATTAAAGAGGATGTGATTATGAAAAAGATATTTTTTGTGTTAATTTTAAGCATGCTTATGGCTTCTAATCTTTACACTGCTCAATCAACAATAACCGAATCAGAGGGTTATGCCTGCATGGGGGAGGATAAGTCGAGGAAGCAGACCGAGCAGGCTGCAATGACTGATGCAAAGAAAAGGGCAATAGAATTTATATCCTCATACGTAACGACCGAGTCACAAGTTAAGAACTTTCAGCTTGAAAAGGATTTGATATCAGCCTATTCCAATGCTACTGTGAAGGTTATTCAGGAGATTGAAAAGAACTGGTATAAAGACGCATCAGCAGGAGACTGTTACAGGGTAAAAATTAAGGCAGAGGTAATCCCTGATGAAAATGCTATGGATAAAATTTCAAAATCCAAACAGCTTGTGGACGACCCGTCCGCCCCTTTAATTGTTAATGTCTGGACAGATAAAAAGGAATACCAAAGCGGTGAGAAGATAAGGATTTACATCAAAGGCAATAAGCCTTTTTATGCTGTTGTTCTGCATAAGGATGTCAAAGGAGAATTGTTACAATTACTGCCAAATCCATACAGGAAAGAAAATTACTTTAATGGTGGCGTTATTTATGAAATTCCTTCCGGCAATGACAGATTTGAACTGGAGGTTAGTCCCCCATTTGGAGAAGAAAGCGTCTCTGTTTATGCAAGTACATCTCCCCTTGGCGATATAAATGTCAAAGACATAGGTGGAGTTTATCAGGTAAAGACAAGACATGATGATATTGGCGACAGGACAAGAGGCGTTAAGTTGAAAGAAAAAACTGGAAGCAATGCCGCATCTGAGTTTTTTGAAGAAAGGGCAACGCTAAAGACTGGGAGGTAAAAGATACAGTGGCCAGTAGTCGGTGGTCAGTGGTCAGTGGAAAAGAGTTAAGTATGAGGGAATTAAGTTATAAGGTCATTTTTGTGTTTGTTTCTGTATTAAGCCTTCTTGCTCCCATGACAAAGAGCATAGCGGGAGAGCCTCCAAAAGACCCAATCCTTAGAATAGATACAGGCATGCATATTTCTGGTATTAGAAGGGTTGGCATTGATGCAGAGAATCGCTATCTGGCTACAGGTTCAGGTGATAAAACAGTCCATGTGTGGGAGCTATCAACAGGCAGACTTTTGCGAATACTGAGACCACCCATAGGCGATGGCAACGAGGGGATGATCTTTGCAGTTGCCATGTCACCCGATGGAAGGACTATTGCCTGTAGCGGATGGACAGGACAGAACTGGGATGATATGTATTCCTCCATCTATTTCTTTGACCGTGAGAGCGGAAGACTTATAAGAAGGATAAAGGGAATATCTGCCACGGTTTTTAATCTTGCCTATTCTAAAGACGGAATGTTCATTGTCGCATCACTGTGGGGCACACACGGTATCAGAATTTATCGTACATCTGACTACTCCCTCATAAAAGAGGACAGAGATTACGGCAGCGACGGCCATGGCGCTGATTTTGATATATCCGGCAGACTTGTGACAACGTCGTGGGACGGTTATATCCACCTCTATGATAATAACTTCCAACTCATTGCAAAAAGGAAGTCACCTGGTGGTGGTAAGCCTTATGGCGTCAGTTTCTCTCCCGATGGTTCAAAAATAGCTGTAGGATTTGATGACTCTACAAAAGTGGATGTTCTTTCGGGTAAAGACCTTTCATATCTTTATTCGCCTGATTCAAACGGTGTTGCAGACGGGAATTTAGTAGCTGTCTCATGGTCATCGGACGGCAGTTCTCTTTACGCTGGCGGAAGTTATTGGAACGGATCTTTAAGCAAACGCCCAATCCGCAAATGGATAAACGGGGGGAAGGGAAGATACGTGGACTTGCCTGCAACAGACAACACAATACTGCACATTCTCCCGCTGAAACTCGGAGGAGTTGTCTTTAGCTCGCATGATCCTGCCTTTGGAATCTTTGATGCCTACGATAGAAAAGCGATATACAAGAGTCCTGCTATTGCTGACTACAGGAATAATCGAAATGGATTCCTTACCTCTTATGACGGTTCTACAGTGCAGTTCGCCTATGAAGTGTTTGGAAAATCTCCTGCCCGCTTCTCCATACCAGACCGTTTCCTCGAATTAAACCCTGAATCTCCGAATTCCATTCTAAGGTCTCAAATCTTGAACACTCCAATCACATCGGCAAGTGGTCTCAATATTATAGACTGGGAACATGCCTATAGCCCAAAACTAAACGGCACGAATTTAAAGCTTGATCGTTATGAGATGTCAAGAAGCCTTGCTGTGTTGCCTGATAACCAGACCTTTTTACTTGGGACAGATTGGTATCTCCGTCTCTTTGACAGATACGGAAATGAGAAATGGAAAGTATCTGCCCCTGCTACAGCATGGGCCGTAAATATATCGGGCAATGGCCAACTGGCAATGGCGGCTTTTGGAGATGGGACAATCAGGTGGTACAGGGTGAGGGATGGAAAAGAGCTTATGGCGTTGTTTCCCCATAATGACAGAAAGAGGTGGGTTGTATGGACTCCCTCAGGCTATTATGACGCATCGGTAGGTGCGGACGATATTAT
>PFIF01000230.1:0-282 GCA_002782605.1 Deltaproteobacteria bacterium CG_4_8_14_3_um_filter_43_13
TATGACGAAAAAGAGAAGAAGCTGGTTTATAAGAAGGGAACAGAGTCTTCCTGTCGGGATTGCCACCGGGAAAAAGACGAGGAAAGCAGGCGTTCCTTCCAAAAGGTGGCCCATGCAGATTGCATAAATTGCCATATGGAACGTAGCAAAGAAGGCAAAAAAACAGGGCCTTATGGCTGTGAAGGATGTCATATTGAACAGAAGCAACGGACAACCAAGGAAGTGACGGTTGTTCCCAGACCGGAAAGAGGTCAACCAGATAGGGTCCTTATTAGCATTAAA
>PFIF01000230.1:322-9968 GCA_002782605.1 Deltaproteobacteria bacterium CG_4_8_14_3_um_filter_43_13
ACGAGGCACAGAGCCTTACATGCCGAAACTGTCACCACGAGAAATTAATTGCCTGTAAAGAATGCCATACAAAGAATGGTAGTCCGGAAGGTGGGATGGTCAATCTGGCCAAGGCATATCATGAGCCATTATCTGAACGAAGTTGTGTTGGTTGTCATACTTCTTATAAGTTAAAACCATCCTGTGCCGGATGTCATCACCTACTGAAAAGTGGGGTAACGGAAGCATCTTGTCTCCCTTGTCATAGTGGATCATTTAAGGAAGTTGGGGTTGCTTCAAAGTTAGGCAACCCTAAGGAGCTTCTTCCTGCAAATATGTCTGGAGATATAACCATCAAAATCATGGAAAAGGATTATATGCCGGCCAAATTTCCCCATCTCCGTATAATCAAAAAACTGACCGAAATATCGAAATCAAGTAAGTTAGCCAAACAGTTCCATTCTGACCAGAAAACCATCTGTTCTTCGTGCCATCACAAAAGCCCATTAGGGGCGAAGAAAGAAGTACCCCTTTGCAGCACCTGTCATAGCCTAAATATGGAATCTCGAAAAACAGATACTCCCGGTCTCCTTGGGGCTTACCATCGTCTATGCCTTGGTTGTCATAAAGAGATGGGAATCAAGCCTGTAGATTGCACCGGATGCCATGCAGGAAAGACGGGGCTAAAGACTGGAATGAGAAAGCAATAGCCTTCTCTTTAGAAATAGGGAAATATGACAATATGGGGATCAACCGGCGAGACTTTATAAAACTACTGGCAGGAACTGGGGGCATTGCATTATTCGGGAAAAACGTGAATGTCTGGGCGGATGAGCATGTTACCAGCCTCCATGAGTCCTTTGGGGTCATTGTTGACACAACCTTGTGTGTTGGCTGTCGAAGTTGTGAAAAGGCTTGCAATCAGATAAACCAGGACCTGCCCCGGAAAGCCTCCGAATTCTACAAGGACAATTCGATGCTCGAGAAGAGAAGGAGGATGGCCGCCGATTCTTACACCGTAGTTAATCGCTATAACAATCCAGGGAATTCAGGTAAACCGGTTTATGTAAAATTTCAGTGTATGCATTGTGCTGACCCAGCTTGTGTGTCTGCTTGTATCGTTGGCGCACTGACAAAAGAATCGAATGGGGCAGTAAAGTATGACCCATGGAAATGCATCGGATGCCGTTATTGCATGGCCGCATGTCCTTTTCAGGTTCCTGCCTATGAATACAACAATGCCATGACACCTCAGGTCAGAAAATGCACTTTCTGCTTTGAACAGAGGACATCAAAGGGTAAAGCACCTGCATGTGTTCAGGCCTGTCCTATGGAGGTTATGACTTTCGGGAAGAGAAGAGAATTGATCAAAATCGCTAAGAGGCGAATTGAAAAACATCCTGATCGATATATTCCTCATTTATATGGGGAACACGAATTGGGAGGAACTTCATGGATGTACCTATCAAGCCTTCCCTTTGAGGAAATTGATTTTCCAAATTTAGGGTATATATCACCTCCCAGTTATACTGAGCCTATACAACACGCTATTTTTAAGCATTTCATCCCCCCATTGACCCTCTTTGCGGTACTCGGTGGCCTCATGTGGTTCTTAAAACCCAAAGTGGTAAAATCAGAATCGGTTTTGGAGGAGGAAAATTCAGAGAAATGAGTTCCCGTGAAAATGCTGCTCCTGTAAAAATACGATTTTTTACTACCGGTGTAAAGGTTCTTATTGCCTTTATGATTACCGGCTTGAGTTTTGGCCTTTACAGAATGGTATTTGGTTTGGGGTCTACTACAAATTTAACGGATCAGTATCCATGGGGGCTGTGGATTGGAGTGGACGTGGCAAGCGGGGTGGCACTGGCGGCAGGGGGTTTCACAAGCGCTTTCTTGGCCCATATCTTCCACAGGGAACATTTCCACGCTATTGTCAGACCGGCCCTCCTCACAGCGATGTTGGGGTATACTTTTGTCGGGATTGGGTTAATGTTTGACCTTGGAAGGTGGTATAATATATGGCATCCTATGCTTCCTATGATGTGGCAAGGGAATTCAGTTTTGTTCGAAGTCGGTATGTGTGTAATGGTATACCTCACCGTGTTATATATCGAATTTTTACCCGTTGTGACCGAGCGCTTTATCGGTAAAGTAAACCTTCCTGGAATGCTCTCTTTCTTTAATAAACCTATTGATAGACTTCTGACTTTCTTGGATAACATCCTGGGGAAAGTCATGTTTGTCTTTGTGATTGCGGGTGTGGTTCTCTCCTGTTTACATCAATCGTCTTTGGGAACATTGATGGTAATTAGTCCTTACAAGATGCATCCATTGTATTGGTCTCTTCTGTCTCCATTGTTTTTTCTTGCCTCCGCGATTGCTGTTGGATACCCCATGGTGATATTTGAGTCTATGATTGCATCGAAGTCGTTTGGACATAAATCAGAAATGCACATTTTGACCCCGCTGGCTAAGTTCATCCCCTATTTATTGGGCATTTATATTGTGTTGAAAATTGGAGATATGATTTACAGGGGCACCTACGTATACCTCTTTGAAGGGTCGATCCAATCCCGGATGTTCTGGCTTGAATTCGGCACTCTGACAGTAGTTCCCTTTCTCATGTTATTATCATCACGGGTTCGAAGCTCTGCCGGCTGGTTGTTTTCCGCTGCCACTATGTGTATTTTTGGAGTTTTGTTGAATCGATGTACAGTCTTTTTCATTGCTTATCGGCCTCCTTTTGCTGAAAAGGCCTACTTTCCTGCCATAGGTGAGTTTGCCCTCACCATAGGTCTCATTGCAACACTTATGCTTATCTATAGGGTATTTGTCTCCATCCTTCCAGTCATGCCTGCCCCTGAAAAAGAGGCTGTTCGGGAGTAATCATTTCTGGGCATAAGGATAAAACAGTAGATGCGGTAAGGTAATTAGAAGATTCGAGGAATGGAGGAAAAAGAAGATGACAAAGATCGCTATTATAGGATGCAAGCGGATTCAAGACCAATTATGTGTAGCGTGTGAGAAATGCCTCAAGGCTATCAGCAAAAAGGAAGGGGAGTTTTCCAGGTATGCTGATGGGATCGAGCTGGTAGCCCTTGGAAACTGTGGGGACTGTCCTGGGCTTGTTATTCCAAAAATAAAATTGATGAAGGAAATCGCCGATAGCCTGGAGCGAGATTTTGATGTTATCCATCTGGGGACCTGTATAGTGAAGGCAGTTAAGACGGCCCAATGCCCTCTTGATTTTGAACGGGTTGCAATGCTGGTGAAGGAGAATTTCGGAAAAGACATTGTAGTGGGGACCCACCCCTATTAAACTCATTGAAAAAACTGTGAACTGTGAACTGTGAACCGACAACCGTGAACGGTTACTCAAGGGATTACTTGTTTTTGGTCTTGACATTTCAAAATGAAGTGTTTATTATGTTGTTAAAGTAGTTACTTAATGGGGGACCATATGGGTATAATAACTGCCAAGGAGTTGAAGCAAAAGACTGGAGAGGTTATAAAGAAGGTCAGATCAGGTGAACAATTGACTATTACATACAGGGGAAGACCCGTGGCTATCATTGCTCCACCAGAAGTGGAAGAGAGGAAGGCCTTAGAGAAATTGAGGCCATTTAAGGAGGCATGGAAGGATATTGAGGAAACTCTCCAGAAGACAAGACCTAAATTTAAAGAATGGCAGGAGGCCATTGAGTGGGTACGAGACAAAACTTAGTTTTGATTGATACAAACATCTTTGTGATCGACCTCCGTTACAAAAGAGATATTTATTACCAGAATAATCTTACATTTCTCGCTTACATAGCAAAAAAGAGAGTCGGCTTTACCACTATTGTCAATCTATTAGAGCTTTGCGGAATTCTCTCATTTAATCTCAGCGAAAAACAATTGACCGAGTTATGGTTCTACTTTCAAGATAGATACCAGGTTACCGTTCTACCTGTCCCCAATCTTGAGACTCACTTTCCAAAGGTAAATATTAAGGGTATATTTGATTTACTTAAAAAAAGAACCTCCCTGGGTGATGCCTTGATGATGTCAGTTGCACAAGAACATCTGTCCTTCGTTTCAACAATGGTTACCTGGGATAATGCCCACTTTGAGGATATTTTCCCTGGTAGTGTCATGACCCCTGAGGGATTTTTACGATGCTTCAATAGTGGATAACGATTCTACTAAAAATGCGAATTGAAAAATAATTAGAAGGAGGACACAATGGGCAAGAAGATAATGGTTATAGATGACGAGCCTGATGTAATTACCTATCTGACTACTCTCTTGGAGGAAAATGGTTATCAGACTGACTCTGCTAAGGATGGTGTGGAGGGGCTAAAGAAGATAAAAGAAAAGAGGCCAGATTTAGTCTGTCTGGACATATTGATGCCTGAAAAATCCGGCATAGGCCTGTACAGAGAGCTCAGGAAGGATGAGGGATTGAAGGGAATACCTGTGGTCATTGTAACAGGTTTCAGAGGGGATGAGCATCCTCTTATGGACTTTAAGGAGTTCCTCTACAAGCGCTCTGTGCCAGGGCCTGAGGGATACCTGGAAAAACCAATCGACAGACAGAAATTTCTTGAGATCATTGAGAAGAACTTAGGCTGAAGAGCAGGCGTAGTTCACAGATTGGCAGTAGACCGGCAAACATCATACAGGCTGTTGCCCAAACGAGAAAGGAAAGTTTTGGGCAACAGCCTGTTTTTTTATCCACTCCCCGTCCTTATCGTTGAAGAGTTATTGCCAATAAAAAGATTGAGTGAAATCGCTATCGGATGCATGTAAGTCAATGTGAGATTGAAAAATACCTGCCGATATTGTGAATCAGAGATTAGGGGTTTTGCCACTTACAAATGACAGGAGCCGGTCTTTTGGCCGGCTTTTGCTTTTTAGATTTTTACGTGGTATTATCGAACCTGAATAAGGACAAATAGGACCGGTCATAATTCAAGGAAAGGTATGGTTTATATATGAATAAAGAAATGATGAATACCAAAGGAGTGGCTGAATACCTGAACATAAATGAGAAACTTGTGTACAAACTTGTAAAAGAGAAAAAAATACCGGGAACCAGAGTTACCGGCAAGTGGACTTTCCCGAGACGATTAATTGATGAGTGGATCATTGAAAACGCTAAGGAAAATATCGGGCTAAAAAATAAAACCAAAGAGCTAAAAGATCATATCGTGATCATGGGAAGTAATGATTTTACTATCGAACTTCTCTCGCATGCCTTAAATAAAAGGTTTCCCGAATACACCCTTTCTTTTTCCAATGTGGGAAGTTTAGCCGGCCTTATTGCACTGGGGAGGGGTAGCAGTCACCTGGCTGGCTGCCATCTTTTTGACCCCGACACTGGCCAATACAATTTACCTTATATCTCCCGTTATCTCCCCGAGATCAAAATCACCGTCATCAATTTGGTTTATCGGGATATTGGTTTAATAGTAAAGCCTGGTAATCCCCTAAACATCGTTTTCGTAAATGACCTGTCCCGGCCGGGAATCAAAATTATCAACCGGCAAGAAGGATCGGGCACCAGGGTGCTTTTTGATTATGAATGTAAGAAGATGGGCATTGAACCAAAGCTCATTGCTGGATATGAAAAAGAGGTTAATACGCATTTCGAAGTGGCGGCGGCAGTTGCAGGCGGGGTAGCTGATGTGGGCCTGGGCATTTTGTCCGCTGCCAAGATGTTAAATCTAACCTTTGTTCATCTCGCTAAGGAACGATATGATCTTGTTATCCCCAGAGAAAATTTATCTGTCCGGCCAATAGCTTCATTGGTTGAGGTAATACGATCTTCGGAGTTCAAAGAAAGTATAAACCAAATGGGCGGATACGACACCAAAGATACTGGAAAAGTAATGGCTTAACTTTAGCACTAACAAACCAAGCGGGCTTCCTAACCTCAGCCTAAAGACTATTTTCATTGTTAAGCCCCTCATCTCTCCTTTCTTCTTATGACGTGGATAGCAGTTGCTTTGAATGAGGCTGCCGCCTCTCTTCCTTCCCTCAATGATAAATTTTCAAGGGAATGATGTGTGACATAAGCGACAAGAGGGAATCCGCAGTTTAGTTGGACTTTCTGATAGAGCCCTAAGGGGACGATCTTCACAATCTTTCCGGGAAATACATTTGTGGCACTGGTCACCTCTTTGGAAGGA
Source organism: Deltaproteobacteria bacterium CG_4_8_14_3_um_filter_43_13 (assembly GCA_002782605.1). GTDB lineage: Bacteria > Desulfobacterota > UBA8473 > UBA8473 > UBA8473 > UBA8473. The sequence goes on from PFIF01000230.1 coordinate 6,478, forward strand.
TGAACCGAGAGGGTTACATTTTCCGGCCGAATGCAGAGAGTCACTGCCTCACCTAAATGAACCTCACCCACGGACTCGATCTCCTGACCTCCAATGGAAGTGATAAATGCCCTACCATTTCTCTTAATCACCTTCCCGGTCAGAATCGTCTCCATTCCCAGAAAAGAAGCTACCAATTCATTCACAGGATGGTTCATCACCTCTTCAGAAGAACCGATCTGAAGTATCTCACCTCCGTTCATCACCGCAATCCGATCTGACAGTCTCAATGCCTCCAGGCGATCGTGGGTAGCGAAGATTGCTGTCGTCTGTATTTGTTGAAAGATATGTTCCAGGTCTTCGATCAGGGAATTACGGGTGGGAGGGTCAAGGGAGGCAAAAGGTTCGTCAAGGAGAAGGATTTCGGGTTGAAGGGCAAAAGCCCGTGCGAGGCTCGTCCTTTGTGCCTCCCCTCCTGAAAGTGTTTTCGCTGAACGGTCATGAAGATGATTAATCCCAAATCGCTCCAACTGCTCTATGACCCGATCGTGAATTTCACCCCTCTTCATCCCGCGGATTTTTAAACCGGATGCAACATTTTCAAAGACCGTTGTATCAAAGAGGAGGGGCTCCTGGAAAACCATGGCCAATTTCCTGCGGTATTCCAAAACGGAATGATTCGCTCCGACCTTCTTTCCTCTGAAAAAGATTTCGCCCTGAAAGGGTTTTAATAGATAAGACAAGGTTTGGAGTAAGGTTGTTTTCCCCGCCCCATTTGGCCCCACCAAGCAGAGGATCTCCCCTTCCCTGATCAAAAGACATGGGACAGCCAAAAGGCGGGTATCCCCTTTTCTTACCTCAAGGTTTCTTGCTTCCAGTATAGGTTTTGATTCACTCATAACCATTTTGGCATCGACCATAGAGTATAGGGCTTCATCCTTTAAAATATTACTATTCCGCAATCCACATTCCGAAATCCACAATCGGCATTATCTCGGTCTTTCCCTCTGCTGGATCTGGGTGAGGATCAGATTGATGAAATAGGCAAGCAATAGGAGGATAATCCCCAAGGCAATGGCAATATCGAAGTTTCCTCGACTCGTCTCCATGACGGTTGCTGTCGTAAGTACCCGTGAATAACCTTTGATATTACCACCGACCATGATGGAGGCACCGACCTCAGAAATCACCCCTCCAAATCCCGCCATTACCCCAGCCAAAAGGGGAAGCCTGGCTTCTTTGATCAGTATCCAGACCATCTGGAGACGGGTTGCTCCGAGGGCCAGAATCTGAAGTTGAAGTTTTTGGGGAAGCTGCTGAATGGCAGCCAGGGTAATACCCGTGACAATGGGAGTCGCGATGATAGCCTGAGCGATAATCATAGCTGTTGGCGTATAGAGGATTTCCAAAAAACCAAGAGGCCCATTCCTCCATAAAAAGATGGTCACGAAAAGGCCTACTACAACTGGTGGAAGACCCATGCCAGTGTTGATCAGGCTTACAACAATTCTTTTTCCTATAAACCTGGAAAGGGCAACAGTTACTCCAGCAGATATCCCGATAAATAGACTGATGAGTGTAGCTATCCCGGAAACCTTAAGAGAAAGAAAAGTAATCCCGATTACTTCAGGATCAAAAGTGAACAAAAGATAAAATGCCTTTTTAATTCCCTCGAGAATTAAATCCATCTATTTTCCAAGTTTTTCTTCTTTCTTTCCTGCATCCGGAAAGAAGAGAGGAGACCCGAATTTATCCACTCCAAAGGTTTTTATAATCTCCTGGGTTTCCTTTGAAACCATGAAATCGGCAAATGCCTTCCCGCCGCCGGCATTTACTTTTGGCCATTTGGAGGGATTGACCTCGACGACATGATAGATGTTAAGGAGGATGGCATCCCCTTCTACGAGGATGTCAAACCCAAGGTTTTTCTTCAATGCCAGATACGTTCCACGGTCAGCAAGGGTGTAACCCTTTTTCTCAGCAGCAACGCTCAATATCTGACCCATCCCGAGACCGGTCTGCTGATACCACTTTTCTCCTTCAGGTTTTATCCCTGCAGCTTTCCAGATATCCATCTCCTTTACATGAGTCCCTGACTTATCACTTCTTGATAAAAACAGAGCCTGGGCTGAAGCAATCTTTTTGAATGCCTCTGAGGCCAATTTTATTCCTTTAATCTTCGCTGAGTCTCCAGGAGGTCCAACAATAATAAAGTCGTTATGCATAATAATCCTTCGATTGATCCCATAGCCTTCCGCCACAATTTTCTTTTCGGCGGCAGGAGAATGGACCAGAAGCACATCGGCCTCACCCTTTTGTCCCATGGCCATGGCTTGACCTGAACCCACGGCAATAGTTTTGACAAAATAGCCCGTTTTTTTCTCAAAGATTGGAATTAAGACATCAAGAAGACCGGAGTCCTGGGTGCTGGTTGTGGTTGCTAGGATGATGGCCTTCTGTACTCCCTGAACCGGCACGACGAAACCGGACATAATGAATAGACCAAAAATAAGCGACAGAATTACCTGACTTTTGTTCCATTTTTTCATGATTTACCTCCTGTGCGCCGTCATGAGCGTTTCATGTGATTACGATAACCCTGGACACCGGTTTTCACCGGTGTGAAGACTAAAAAGTCCATCTGTCCGCCTGAGGCGGATTACTTTGCCATCCCAATTTTGACGAACCCATATATATTAGTAGACAAAGATTGCCTTTGTCAAGAATAAAAATTACAAATAATAACTAAAAATAGCTTATTATGACATCTTCTAATGGTTATATCATTGATCGTTTTCCAGATATACACTTCTTTTTTTCCACGGCACAACAGATTGGTGCCGGCAAAAATAAAAGCCTAAAAAATATTGGTAACAGTTCACAGGGGTCAGGGATCAGTTGCCAGACACGGCTTTTCTCAAAGACATCCATGGGCTATTTAGTTCTCGCATAATCTCCAATTATCGATAAGTCTTCAAAATATAAAATCTTTTCCTGAACCCTGTTAACTGATCCCTGTGAACTGTTACAAATATTGTTTAGGAAAGTATACTGATGAAAAGTGGATTATGAATGAAGACATTTAAATAGGTTTAGGACGCCTTGAGAGGTAAAATATCAGATTGACTCTGCTAAGGATGGGATAGAAGGGCTGAAAAATTTCTCGAGGTCATTGCGAAGAGCTTGGGCTGAAGAGCAGGCGTAGTTCATAGGTTGGCTGTAGACAGACATCATACAGGCTGTTGCCCAAACAAGAAAGGAAAGTTTGGGGCAACAGCCTGCTTTTTTATCCAGCCCCCGTCCTTTTCGTTGAAGAGAAACGATCCGGAGGGTAACGGTCACGGTTACATTTCAGGCCATTCGATGTAAGGTTCTTTTATATCAACCATGGCATTGACTATAAATTCAACCAGACCCGTGTATGCTATGCCGCATTTTTCCCATGCATCATAATGATTGAATATCTCCCTGATAGCGCCCTTGCAATTGGAACATGGCGCACAGACCATCTT
>PFIF01000278.1:0-1435 GCA_002782605.1 Deltaproteobacteria bacterium CG_4_8_14_3_um_filter_43_13
TTTTATATTAAAAGTTTTTTTTAGTCAAGGTTAAAAATTTAAAATATTTTTGACCCATCTAAGCTCTCGGCAGGTTGTGCAAAGATCTTTCTTTGTTAGACGTATGGATTATACGACCCACAGAATTGATGAAGTCGTAAAAAGTAAAAAGCTCCAGATGCAAGGCGCGCAAATCCGAAGGAATGATGTGTGCTTACATGTATGCTGCAATGACTGAGGATGCCGCGCCTGTCTGCGTGCAGGGCACAGGCAGGGAACGCCGCAGATGGACTTTTTGCTATGCCGTCTGAATTAAATGTTCTAAAAGTATTTTTATCCCAATACCAATCAAGGTCATACCCCCTATAATTTCAATTTTATTCTCAAAAAGATGTCCATATCTATCTCCAGCAAAAACACCGATGAACGACAGCAGGAATGTTACTATTCCGATTACTATTATTGGAGCTACAATGAAGACTTTTAAAAATGCAAAGCTTACCCCAACTGCAAGGGCATCGATACTGGTAGCAACGGATAAGATCAACAGAACAGAAGTATTCAGCGGGTTGGTTTTCCTTTCCTTTAGTTCTATCTTCCTCGATTCATAAATCATCTTACAGCCAATGAAACTAAGAATCGCAAAGGCTATCCAGTGGTCAACACCTGAAATAAGATTTATCAGGCCAAGCCCTGCTGACCACCCGATTAACGGCATTATTGCCTGAAATGATCCAAAAAATACAGCAATCTTTAAGGCGCCATTGGCTGTCAGATGTCTTATTGCTGTCCCACTTGCGATGGATACAGCAAGAGCGTCCATTGCCAATCCAAGTGCTATGAATACAATTGTAATCATGTGCATATGGGGTCACTTCCTTACAGCAAACAACAAGAAACCTTCTCCAGGATGCATCTATGTTGTAAAGGCGAGGAGTTGGAAATAATCCTGCAAAATCCGAGCATGATCAAATGCCAAATCCTCCGGCAACGTCTCTTTGGTAAAGACACCAACCTCTTTTGCGTCGTCATCAGCCTTTGGTCTTCCTTCAGCCGTGGCGATATAGATGGTTGTTACATTATGACTTCTCAAGTCTCTTCGGGGGTCCGAATAGGTATGGAACTGTCTCTTTAAGACAACATCGAGGGAGGTTTCTTCTTTTGCCTCCCTTATAGCTGCTGCCTCTAATGACTCTCCGTAGTCAACATAGCCCCCGGGCAATGCCCATGCAATTGGCGGATACTTCCTCTTGATCAAGACAATCCCCTTCTCCAATTCTATAATGATATCCACCGTCAGAAAGGGGGACTTTGGAACTTCAATATCTTTCTTGCAGTGAGGGCACTTTATGGCTGCCTTTTTCATAGATGTCCTTTCCATTTACTAATGCTTTGACTCATAAATAACTTTACCAAAAATGTCTCCCCTCCCTTGGTGGGAGTGGATTAAGGGGAG
>PFIF01000278.1:1529-3453 GCA_002782605.1 Deltaproteobacteria bacterium CG_4_8_14_3_um_filter_43_13
TTTCAATTCTGGGGGATTTAGGGTAATAAAAGCTGTTGACAGATAAACTCTGATAGACTATAGAAGGAGTCAGAAGTCAGGAGTCAGAAGTCAGAAGTCAGAAGTCAGGAGTCAGAATGAAAGAGGAAAGACTCGTACTACTTTATTCTAAAGAAGAGATTGCCCAAAAGGTAACCAACCTTGCTGACCAGATTTCGAAAGACTATGATGACAAAGAAGTTATACTGATCTGTATCCTAAAGGGGGCTTTCATCTTCTTCTCAGACCTTATCAGAAACCTCCGGATGCCGCTTAAGATTGACTTCGTCAGGCTTGCCAGCTATGGATCACAAACCCGGTCATCAGGAGGCATAAGTATAACAAAGGATATCGAGATGTCAATTGAAGGGAAGGATGTAGTTGTTGTGGAGGATATAGTCGATACTGGATTAACCACCTCCTACTTTATTGAGAGGCTCAAGGCAAAAAACCCAAATTCTCTGAGATTATGCGCATTGATAGAGAAAAAAGAAAGACGAGAGGTAAATATTGAAGCTGATTATGTTGGCTTTGTATTGGAAGAAGGCTTCATTGTTGGTTATGGGTTAGATTTTGATGAAAGATATAGGCACTTGCCTGAGATATATAGGATAGTAGGGGCAGGCCTGTGTGCCTGCCCTGATCCGGGGCAACCCCCTGTGGTTGCCCGTCCACAAGAGTATGGGAGTTGAGGATATTATGATAGTTCAGTGTGAAAGATGCCAGACAAAATTTAAACTCAATGATGAAAGAGTGCCAGAAGGGGGTGGCAAGGCCAGATGCTCTAAATGTCAACATATATTTGTAATAGAAAAACCCCTGGTACCAGGTTTGGAGACCATAGAGGGACTAAAGGTAAAAGAAGTGCCCGTAACAATCCCTAAAGAGGTCGAAAAGGGGTTTGATGAGTTCCTTTCAAAACCAGAGGAGTGGAATGAAGAAGTTAGAGAGCGAAGATTTCCTTTAAAAAGCATGCTAGCCCTATTAGTACTGTTTGTCGTACTTGGTGGAGGAGCATTCCTATATTGGGACAAATTGGGAGAGATAAACTGGAAGATATTCAGTATATCCAATCTCAGAGATTATCTTGGTTCAAGGATATCTTCTGATAGGGCCCCTGATGGAAATACTGTCTTGTCAAAATCCCAACTCCGTGGATACTATATCGATAATATCAATGCAGGCAGGATCTTTGTGATAGAAGGCAAGGCTATAAATAACTCTTCGGAGGCAAAGGGTTTTATCAAGGTAAAAGGGGCACTCTTTGACAGCATGGGTAATAAGCTAGCTGAAAGAGAAGTATACTGCGGCAACATACTTTCTGGGGAAGAATTAATGGAGCTAGGGGCTGACCAGATCAATTACCGTCTAGACAATCCTGGGGAAGATCCCTCAGTAAACCTGAATGTCTTTCCACAAAAATCTATTCCTTTTATGGTTGTCTTCTTCGACTTGCCAGAGAACATTAAGAAATTTAGTGTTAAGCTAACCGGTACAGAAAAAGCAATAAAATGAAGTACCTGGAGTATCAATTTGGAATCAACTAAAAACTTAATTTTTGCTATTCTATCCCTGATTGTCATAATTTTTATTGGTACGCTCGGTTATATTTTAATACAAAAGTGGGGGTTCCTGGATTCCCTCTATATGACCGTCATAACCATAGCTACCGTAGGATATGGGGAGGTTTCTAAACTGAGTGTGCCAGGCAAAATCTTCACTATTGGCTTGATTGCCGTCGGAGTCGGAATTGTCGCTTATATAGTTGGAAGTCTCTCTAAAATGATGGTTGAAGGAGAGATGATGCAAATCTTAGGGAGGAGAAAATTGGAGTGCGCCGAGCAAGCTTATTAGTTCTTACCAGTGCAAGTCTGGTCTGGGCAAAGGTTAGCCACCAGTCCAGCAC
>PFIF01000262.1 GCA_002782605.1 Deltaproteobacteria bacterium CG_4_8_14_3_um_filter_43_13
TACGACCACATCATTCGTAACGAATCCGAATTGGAACGCATCCGGGAATACATTGTGAACAATCCGTTGAAATGGGAATCCGACCGGGAAAATCCGAATATACGGGTACGGCGCGCCATGCCCCAACAGGATGAACCATGGCGAATATAACCGAAAACACCCTCGAACAAACCGCCCTTGCTTGGTTCGAAAGCCTCGGTTATGCTATTGAATCCGGTCCTGAAATTGCCTTCGACGGCGCCCGACCCGAACGAAAGGCAGATGCTTTCTATGCCGATGTCGTACTGGAAGGCCGTTTACGCATGGCGCTTCAGGATATCAATTCCTCTATCCCGCCAGATGCGATTGAAGATGCCGTAAGAAAAATCTTACTGACGGAAAGCCCCAGTCTTATCGAGAACAACCGGCGATTCCATCGCTTGCTGACCGATGGTGTGGACGTTTCGTATATGGTAGGTGGCCGGGAGGTGTTCGATAAAGTATGGCTTCTCGATCTGAAAAACCTTGAGAACAACGACTGGCTGGTTGTGAATCAGTTTACGGTTATTGAAAATCAGAAAAACCGCAGGCCGGACTTACTGGTATTTATAAACGGCTTGCCTCTTGCCGTGATAGAACTCAAGAACCCTGCCGACGAAAAGACAACGATTCGCCAAGCCTTCAATCAGCTTCAGACATATAAACAGGATATACCGTGTCTGTTTACATACAATGAGCTGCTGATTATATCCGACGGTCTGGAGGCCCGCGCCGGCACGCTTACCAGCGGCTGGGATCGTTTCATGCCCTGGCGTACTGTTGAAGGAACGGAAGTAGCCCCTAAAGGATCAGTGGAACTGGAGGTTCTCATTAAGGGCGTTTTCGACAGACGCCGCTTTCTGGACATGATCCTTAACTTTATTGTGTTCGAAGACGATGGCGGCGAAGTGGTTAAAAAAGCGGCCGCCTATCACCAGTATCATGCTGTCAACAAGGCCGTCGAATGCACTTTGTCGGCCTGCGGAATTAAAGCCGAACCGGGACAATTGTACGCCCAATTCCCATCCCTTGATGAGTTGAATCCTTTTGAGATTCGGGAACCCTCTTTTCCATACGGCGAGCGGGCGAATCACTTCGGGGGCCGACGTATCGGGGTGATATGGCATACACAGGGAAGCGGTAAAAGCCTGTCCATGGCTTTTTTCGCCGGAAAAATCATCCGACATCCAGCCATGGCGAATCCGACACTGGTGGTTATTACCGACCGCAACGATCTGGACGAGCAGCTCTTCGGCACCTTTTCGCGGTGCAAAGACCTCATGCGGCAGACACCCGTGCAGGCGGAGACGCGGGAACATCTCCGCGAACTTCTCCATGTTCCTGCCGGCGGCGTTGTATTCACCACGATTCAAAAGTTCATGTCCGATGAGAAAGGCGATCAGTATCCGCAGTTGTCGGATCGGGAAAATATTGTGGTGATCGCTGACGAGGCGCATCGCAGCCAGTACGACTTTATTGATGGCTACGCGCGCCACATGCACGACGCCCTGCCTAAGGCGTCATTTATCGGGTTCACGGCTACGCCGATTGAACGGGACGACCGGAGCACACCGGCGGTCTTTGGAGACTACATTGATAAATACGATATCCTGCGGGCTATTGAAGACAAGGCAACGGTGGCAATATATTACGAAGGCCGTCTTGCAAAGATAGAACTCAATGAGGACGAACGGCCAAAGATCGATCATGAATTTGAGGAGATTACCGAAGGAGAGGAAGAATCAGGGAAACAGCAATTGCGCAGGAAATGGGCTGCGCTTGAGGCAATGGTGGGCACAAAAAAACGGATTGCCCTGGTGGCGGAAGATCTCGTACGTCATGTCGGACAAAGGCAAGATGCGATGAAAGGCAAGGCGCTTATCGTTTGTATGAGCCGTCGCATCTGTGTGGATATGTACAATGCTGTTATAAAGCTGCGACCGCAATGGCACAGTGATGATGACGATAAGGGGATGATAAAGATCGTCATGTCCGGGGCGGTGTCAGACAGGCTTGAATGGCAGCGTCACATTCGCAATAAAGCCCGTCGTGAATCCCTGGCCAAACGTTTTAAGAATCCCGATGACTCTCTCGCAATGGTGCTTGTGCGGGATATGTGGCTTACGGGTTTTGATTGTCCGCCGATGCACACGATGTATGTCGATAAACCGATGCGCAGTCATGGGCTGATGCAGGCAATTGCACGAGTGAATCGTGTTTTTAAAGATAAGCCCGGCGGGTTGGTTGTGGATTACATCGGGCTTGCTTATCAGCTTAAGCGCGCCTTGGCAGATTATACGGAAGCCGGCGGCAGGGGAGATGCGACACTCGATCAGGAAGAAGCCGTCGCCGTGATGCGTGAAAGATATGACATCGTGGCGTCAATGTACCATGGCTTTGATTACGCATCGCTTATTCATGCTGAACCGGCCGGCCGGATCGCCGGTATTGCCTCGGCTATGGAACACATCCTTCAACTTGAAGACGGCAAAAAGCGTTATCTTGAATCGGTGACGGTGTTATCGAAGGCTTTTGCACTTGCCGTACCGCACGAAGAAGCTCTTAATATCAGGGATGAGGTGGGCTTCTTCCAGGTGGTTCGAAGTGCCCTGGCAAAAGCGACTGTTGAGGGCGAAGGAAAATCGCCGGAAGAGATGGATACGGCAATTCAACAGTTGGTGTCAAGAGCGGTAATTTCCGATGAAGTCGTGGATATTTTTGCGTCGGTCGGACTGAAAAAGCCGGATATATCTATCCTCTCAGACGAATTTCTGAAAGAGGTTCAACAACTGCCGCATAAAAACCTTGCCGTGGAAGTGTTGAGGAAACTCCTCAATAACGAGATCAAAGCGCGATCAAGGAAAAATGTCGTTCAGGCAAGGTCATTTGCCGAAATGCTCGAAGAAGCTATTCGAAAGTATCAGAATAGAGCGATTGAGGCGGCTCAGGTTATCGAGGAATTGATAGCCCTCGCCAAAGATATGCGAGATGCCCAAAAACGGGGTGAAAAGCTCGGACTCAATGAGGATGAACTTGCCTTTTATGACGCGTTGGAAGTCAATGACAGCGCGGTCAAGGTGTTGGGTGACGAGATACTGAAGACGATTGCCCATGAATTAGTGACGGCCGTCCGCCGCAATGTCTCCGTAGATTGGACTGTACGAGAAAATGCCAGGGCCTACATTCGTGTAGTGGTCAGGCGTATCTTGCGTAAATACGGCTATCCACCTGATAAGCAGGAAAAGGCAACGCAGACCGTTCTGGAGCAGGCAGAGGTCTTATGTAAGGACTTCATAGAAAAGGAAGAGATGGCTTAATGGGAGAAAAAGGGCGGTTGTTAATGCTCATCGGGGTTGAAGATGTTATTGGGGAGATCGAGTTAGTGCTTGACTGTCATAAAGTCTTTGATATATAATATTTATCAAAACTGTTAAGAAGTAGCTTTCCCCTGCTTAACCCTTTGATTGGTGATGGAAAGCTACTTTTTATGTTTTTTTAGCATAGACTGAGACCTTTGAAAAAGTCCCACTTTGTCATTTCGACCAAAGGGAGAAATCTTATAACTCATTGATAAATAATAAGATTGCCACGTCGCTAAAGCTCCTCGCAATGACAGTTTCAGGGTTCAACATGACTCTTTACATATTTTGCGAGTTTTTCAACAACCTGCTAATTTATCGAGGACTACCATGTCTGAACAGAAGTTTGAAGATGCGGTGAAAAAGCTTGAGTCAATTGTAACCAGACTTGAAGATGGTGATATACCCCTTGAAGAATCCCTTAAACTCTTTGAGGAAGGGGTTAAACTTTCCAGGTTTTGTTCAAAGAAATTGGATGAGGCCGAGAAAAAGGTTGAGATTCTGATTAAAGATAAGGACGGAAGGTTAAAACCCCAGCCTTTCGACGTGAAAGACGAAGAAGGGGAAATTGACTAAAAGGTTAATATTTTGGCATTAAGGATTTATCTTCAGGAAAAGAAGAGATTGATAGATGATGCATTGGAAAAATATGTTCCGTCTTCGGATGGATATGCTTCCACTGTCTACAAGGCTATGAGGTACAGCCTCTTTGCCGGAGGGAAAAGACTACGACCAATCCTGACTATTGCCTCTTCTGAGGTGGTAGGCGGGTATACAGATTCTGTACTTCCTTTTGCCTGTGCCATTGAGCTGATTCATACTTATTCACTTATCCATGATGATTTGCCAGCAATGGATGACGATGATTACAGACGAGGAAACCTTACCAATCATAAAGTTTATGGGGAGGCTGCTGCCATACTTGCAGGTGATGCCTTACTAACAGAGGCTTTTCGATTAATGACAGATTCAAACACCATTTCTGGGGTTGATCCTAATACCGTTTTAGATGTAATTAATGATATAGCCGATGCTGCCGGAGCATCCGGGATGGTGGGAGGGCAGATGGTGGACATAGAGTTAGAGGGAAAGCAGGTTGATATTTCCGACGTAGAGTATATCCACACCCATAAAACCGGGGCACTTATCGCTTCTTCTGTCAGAACCGGTGCAAGGTTGGGCGGAGGAACGAAAGAGGAGGTTAGGCTATTGTCTATGTATGGCTCAGCTATTGGGTTAGCCTTTCAGACTGTTGATGATATCTTAAATGTGGAAGGCGATGAAGCCCTTTTAGGCAAAAGTGTTGGGAGCGATGCAAACAAGAAGAAAGCAACCTATCCTGCGGTGTTGGGTATCAATGCTTCAAAAAAGACTGCTGATGAGTTGATAGATAAGGCTATTGGTTATCTGAGGCAATTTGATGATAAAGCAGAGCCCTTAAGGATGATTGCAAGATATATTGGAAAGCGAAAGGCTTAGGGGAGAGGACACTTTTTTATGGCCAGATTACTCGATGGGATTAACAGCCCGGCTGACATTAAATCCTTTACTTTAGATGAATTAGCACAGCTTGCAGGTGAGATAAGAGAGGAGATTGTCTCCGTTGTCTCCAAAAATGGCGGTCATCTTGCTTCAAGCCTTGGTACCGTGGAATTGACCATTGCCCTCCACTATATATTTAATGCCCCCAGGGATAAACTCATCTGGGATGTGGGTCATCAGGCCTATGCCCATAAGATATTAACCGGCAGGAGAGACAGGTTCGATACCTTACGACAGTATGGAGGGATTAGCGGTTTTCCCAAAAGGGATGAAAGCCCTTACGATACCTTTGGTGTGGGGCATAGCGGCACCTCAATCTCTGCGGCATTAGGGATGGCAGAGGCCAGGGTTCTTAAGGGTGAAAAACATAGGGTTATAGCTGTCATAGGTGATGGCTCTATAGCTTCTGGAATGGCATTTGAGGGACTTAACCAGACAGGACATCGAGAAAAGGATATGATAGTTGTCCTCAACGACAATGAAATGTCCATTTCACCCAATGTAGGTGCACTTTCATCTTACCTCAACCGTATTATGACGGGACAGCTCCTTACCAGGTTCCGGAGTGAGATGAAGAACTTTCTCAAAACAATCCCGGGTATTGGAGAGTCTGTGTTAAAACTGGTTAAACAGGCAGAGGAATCCTTTAAGGGTTTAATAATCCCAGGATTATTCTTTGAGGAATTAGGATTTACGTATGTAGGTCCCATTCAGGGACATCGTCTTGACCATCTGATTGAAAACCTGAAGAATGTTAAGAACCTGAAGGGGCCTGTTTTGGTCCATGTCATAACAACCAAGGGAAAAGGCTATCCTCCGGCGGAGGATGACCCTATAAATTTCCATGGGGTTGGCTCCTTTGACGTTCAGACGGGTAAACCTTTAAAAGAGAGAGGGGGGCCCCCCACCTATACAGAAGTTTTTGCCGATACCATAGTTAGATTGGGCAGAATGGATAAAAGAATAGTTGGGATAACTGCTGGAATGTCTTATGGAACGGGTCTTAACAAGTTTTCTGAAGAATTTCCAGACAGGTTTTATGATGTCGGGATAGCAGAGCAACACGGGGTGACCTTTGCCGCCGGTCTGGCAACAGGGGGCTTTATCCCTGTAGCGGCTATATATTCCACATTCTTACAGAGGGCCTACGATCAGATTGTCCACGATGTCTGCCTTCAGAAATTGCCTGTTATTTTCGTCCTTGACCGGGCTGGAATTGTTGGAGAGGATGGGCCTACCCACCATGGCTTATTTGATTACTCCTTCCTGCGCCATATCCCCAATATTATAGTGATGGCGCCCAAAGACGAAAATGAACTTCAGCATATGCTTAAAACATCTGTTGATTGTGGTAACCCTGTTTCAATAAGGTATCCTAGGGGTAAAGGGTATGACGTAAAATTTGACACTGAGTTAAAGGCATTAGAGATTGGTAAAGCAGAGGTCATTACAGAAGGAAAGGATGTTTTGATTCTTGCAATAGGCTCTATGGTTTATCCCGCTCTAGCAGCAGCCAGGCGTCTTAGGGAAGAGAATATAGAGGTAACGGTAGTTAACAGCCGTTTTGTAAAACCCCTGGATGATGATCTGATCATTACCCTTGCGGAGAAAATCAGGAAGGTTATTACAGTGGAAGAGAATGTTCTTGATGGTGGCTTTGGCAGTGCGGTTTTAGAGCTTATAGAAAAGAACGGCCTTCAAAATCTAAGGGTAAAGCGTATAGGTGTCCAGGATAGATTTGTCGAGTACGGTACCCAGGAACTCCTTAGAAGCAGATATGGTTTGGACGAGGAGGGTATTATTAGGACAGTTAAGTGGCTGCTGGATTGATAATGTTTTAGTATCCGTTCATAGTTACCTGTTTTAATACCTAACCGCTTTTATCCCTTTTTCTTTCAGAAAAGATGTGATATTTTTGTCCAGATCGGCTTTTGTAAGAAGGATTTTAGGCAGATCGTTTCCCTGAAATAGAAAGCCAGGGACTGCAATTGCAATATTGTGGGGGTCTCCTTTTCCCGCAGTGTCAAACTCGAATGTGGAAAAGGAGAACCCTATACCGAGAAAATCCAGTACCTTTGAGATTACTAATTCTTGGGTTTCTCCTTTTTGCACTTCCAGAATCCTGAATTCATTTTCAGTGAGTATCTCCACCATGTCGTGGGGTAGATTTTGTAGACTGATAATACAGTCACGGACTCCCCTTTTGATGAATATATCTGCTGTAATTCCCAACTGAAAACCACTGGTGCCTTTACTCAAGAGAGGCAGCTTAGCGCCTGCGGTAAAGGGCTGATCTATCAAGGTTAGAAGGGCATGGATTAATTCATTGTTGGTTGAGGAATTCAGGGTGATAATCTCTTCTTCCCGGCTAATGCTGCCTTTTTTCTGATCCTGCCTATGCTCTTCCTTTCCGGCTAGAGAGATATCTATAACCCTCATCCCAAACCTTTCAATATAATCTTTAATTGTCAATGGTACCTCTTTGTCCTTTTTGCCAATGAAATTAACGGCATAGCCCCGGTTTTTGATAAAACTCCCCTTATCTTTAAAGACAATCCAGTCTGCCCACACCTTTATCGTTATTTTGCCCTTTAGTATTAGAGGCTTATCTCCTCTGGTTATTGAGTAATACCCAGATAGGGGGGAAAGCTTATTAAAGATAGATTCTATACCCTCATCTTTCTGGATATTTAAAATCTTATAATTCTTCCAATTCGATTCTATCAACTTTTCTATCCTTGCCGGTAATTGATCACTAACATCTATGATTACCTTCCTTCCACTTTTCATTTCCAGGATGGGAAAAGTTTCATTATTTAAGGTTAGCTCTCCACGGCCAGGAATTGGAATGTAATAATTGCCTTTATCGATATAGTGGTCCCCTGTATTTTTAAAAATGGTTCCAATGAAATCCTTGATGCCTTTCGTACCAGATTCAGTACGAAAAGGGATTGGTTTGTCTTCCTTTTTTGAGAGTGGTTCGTATACCGGAATAAGTATTCTTTGGCCTACTCTGAGTAAATTAGGGTTCTTGATGGTTGGGTTTGACTTACAGAAGAGGCTTACATACTCATTAAAAACCAGGTGACCTGGCACTTTATATACATGCAAAAAGATAGTTGAAAGGCTCTCCCCAGGCTTTACGGTATGTTCCTTGACAGATGCAGAAAGTGGCTGGGGAGAAGTGGGCGCAAAGCGGGTTTCAACAGTCTCCAGCTTAAGTGGAATAAAGATCTTTTGCCCTGGATAAACCTTATTGGTATTGGGGATTGTAGGGTTTAATTTTTTTAGTACATGTAGAAGGTTTGACCTTTGATCTAAAGGAATCTTGTATCTATCCGCCAGTATCCTCCATAACCATTCTCCTTCTTTCACAGTATAAGGCTCATAATAGACCTTGAGGTCACCGTATTTCTTTATGAATGCTGTCTTGGTAAGAGACAGATTGAGATGGTCGTTTGGATCATCCGCTACGGCTTTATAGAATGGTATGAGACAAAGGGTCCAAAGCAAGGGTATTAAGACTAAGACCTTTTTCATTTTCTTATCCTCCTATGAACTTAGCATACCTTAGGTGCGGATTTGTAGGGGTTCTTATTGAACCCACAATAATATGGAATGTCCTCCCTTTAATACCTTTACTATGAATTACTATAAATATTCCCTCCCCCTTGATGGGGGAGGGGCAGGGTGGGGGTGAAGAATCGCTATGTTGCCCCCCTCCCCTTAATCCCCTCCCACCAAGGGAGGGGAGACATTTTTGGTAAAGTTATTTATGAGTCAAAGCAATAGGAGTCATAAATGCCGATCCTACAAGTACTTAAAGAGGAAATTCTTATACAAATCACTTAATTTTTATATCAGAGTAAGCATACTATGTCAAGTGGTGACGGGCTGTTGCCCAAATTCCTTTTAGCTTGGGCAACAGCCCCGAGAGGATTTATTTACTATTTACTGCTTGTGGAATAGAAAAAGAGTTCTGAAAGAGATCCTCTTCTTATTCCTGTTTGTATAGTTGCCCAATAATCTATTCAAGCCTGTGTAAGTTGTCGGCTGATTATTCGGCTGTAGTCAGTTAAGCGAGAGTGATAATGATGAATCAAGCATCAGGGGTATTTCTGCTTGAAGACGTACTTATTTCAGATTTTAGCAAAGAATTCTTGACAGAATATTCAAATGTGATATATATAAAAAACTAATTAGTTCACACTGAAAAATTCCCTTTTCTGCTCTCTAGTGCAGGTTTTTTGACCCATCTATGACTCGCTCCAGGCATTTTCAGGAACTCGCCCTTAAGGCTCAAACACCTGAAAATGCTTATCTTCCGCTTCGTCAAGATGGGTGCCCCAAAAATCCTGCTCATGTTCGCTCCAAAGGAAATTTTTCATTTTTCAGGGTGAACTAATTATATGGGTTTAGTTGATAAATTTTGTAGGGGTTTTGGATACTTTTTTATTAATAAAAGAAGAGTATCATAGGAAAGAACTGGGAAAAGTACTAATTTAATAAAAATAGCAAATAAAACAAAAAAATGATCTTTATCTATAACTAGGGTGTCTTTCCTAGAAGACCCAAAAATAGACATTAAATTGCATAGAGCATAAAAAACCCCTTTATGTTTATAGGTTTCAGTGAGATACTGATCT
>PFIF01000042.1 GCA_002782605.1 Deltaproteobacteria bacterium CG_4_8_14_3_um_filter_43_13
GGGGTACGCCGCAACGACGAAGGATGCAGTGCAACGCCGCAGATGGACTTTTTACAAAGCCATCAAGGATAGGGATATAGTTTTTGAATAACAAGACCTGGACAATCCTACGACTGATCAATTGGACGTCTCAATATTTTAGTGAAAATGGGATTGAAAATCCCAGATTGGATGCCGAGGTTCTATTGGCACACTCTTTGAGAACTAACCGACTCAGGTTGTACCTCAATTATGATAAGCCCATTCTTAAGGGTGAACTAAGAGAATATAAAAAGCTTATTAAGAGAAGGATAAGAAGAGAGCCTTTACAGTATATTACAGGATACCAAGAATTCTGGTCTTTAAATCTCAAAGTTACCAAAGGGGTATTGATCCCTCGTCCAGAAACTGAGATCTTAGTAGAAGAAGCCCTCAAGACGTTCCCTCAAAATGAATCATTTGATAAAACAATCAATATATTGGAACTCGGTACCGGGAGTGGAGCCGTAGCCATTGCCTTAGCAAAAGAACTCCAAAGAGGATCGATTGTTGCGACAGACATTTCAGACATAGCTATAAAAACCGCCAGAGAAAATGCAAAAGTACATGGATTAGAGGAACAGATAACTTTTTTAAAGGGCAGTCTCTTTGAGCCTGTAAGGGAAAGAATCGGGACATTTAATCTTGTGATATCCAACCCTCCGTATATTCCCATAGAGGATTTTAGAGATATTCAACCAGAGGTGAGGGATTTTGAACCGAGAATCAGCTTGAATGGTGGGAAAGAAGGTCTAAAATTCTATCGACAGATATTGTCCCAAATAGGAAGGTATCTGGCCAAAGATGGCTGGGTAATACTGGAGCTGGGTAAAGGACAAGCAGAAAAGGTGACCAGACTTATAGAATTAACAGGGGAATTCAATCCAACATCTATTGTAAAGGATTTTTCAGGGATTGAAAGGGTAGTAAAGGCCCAGAAGAGGGATCGGGGATAGATTGGAAAAGATAATAATAAACGGCGGAAAGAGATTAGTGGGTGAAGTTGAGATTAGCGGTGCAAAGAATGCTGCACTGCCAATACTTGCAGCTTCCATACTTACAGAGGGCTGGAATACCTTCTCAAATGTCCCAAATCTAAGGGATATAGAGACCATAAAAAAATTGCTCATAGGACTTGGGGTAAAGGTTGAAGAAGAGAAGGATGTAAGGATCAATGCCGCTGGGTTAAACAATTATGAGGCTCCGTATGATCTGGTTAAGACGATGCGGGCATCAGTCTTAGTACTTGGCCCCCTGCTTGCCAGATTAAAGAAGGCAAAGGTAGCTCTGCCAGGGGGATGTGCTATTGGAGCAAGGCCTATTAATCTTCACCTAAGTGGACTGGCTGCCTTGGGGGCAAAGGTAGACCTTAAACATGGTTATGTGGAAGCAGAAGCAAAAAGTCTCAAAGGTGCCCCTATCTTTTTCGACATACCAACCGTTACCGGCACAGAAAATCTAATGATGGCGGCAACCTTAGCTGACGGTATAACGACCCTGGAGAATGCCGCCTGTGAGCCTGAAGTGGTGGATCTGGCTAATGTCCTGAAGAAGATGGGGGCAAATATAAGGGGAGAGGGGACAGAGGTTATAACCATTGAGGGTGTAAAGGAATTAAAATCAACCAACCATACAATTATTCCAGATCGAATAGAAGCAGGCACCTTTATGATAGCTTCTGGAATAACCGCCGGTAATATTAAAATCTATAACTGCAATATAGCGCACATGGATGCCGTATTCAGCAAGCTTACAGAAGCAGGAATTAAGTTAACCTATGAGAATGACGGAGTCAGGGTGATTGGAACCAAACCAGTACGAAGTGTTGATATAAAGACATTGCCCTATCCCGGGTTCCCAACGGACATGCAGGCTCAGATGATGGTATTGATGTGTTTTGCAAATGGAACAAGTGTAATTTCTGAGACAGTCTTTGAAAACAGATTCATGCACGTTAGTGAACTTAGAAGGATGGGGGCAGATGTTAGGATTGAGGGACGCAGTGCTATTGTAAAGGGCGTTTCTGGTTTAAATGGAGCCCCTGTTATGGCAACCGATCTGAGGGCAAGCGCCTCCCTCATTTTAGCCGGTCTTGCAGCAGAAGGGAAAACAGAGGTATCAAGGATCTATCATATAGATAGGGGATATGAACGTATAGTTGAAAAACTTTCGAATTTAGGGGCAGATATAAAGAGAGTGAAGGATTGATGAAGTCGTAAAAAGTCAAAAATCAGACGGCACAGTAAAAAGCTCAATATGCAAGGCGCACAAATCCTATTATCTGTTAACCGTTATCCGTTGTCCGTTGACCGTCAACAAATAATGTACTTACGGTGAACTGTAAACAGTGAACGGTGAACTATTTCCATAGTTACGCTGTAACGACGAGGGATGTAGCGCAACGCCGCAGATGGACTTTTTGCGAAGCCGTCAAGGATTAAATTTAAGGGGCCCATAATGGCGAAGATACTAGTAGTTGATGATGAACCAAGTATGCTTGAATTTTTAAAGATTATGCTGAAAAAAGAGGGGTATGATGTTGACTGTACCACCAGTGGCAAAGAGGCAATAGAGTTTTGCAAGGAACTCTCATATGATATGGTGATAACGGACATAAAGATGCCAAAGATTACCGGCATGGATGTTCTGCATCGGATCAGGGAGATTGCCCCTGAAACTGTTATCATTTTAATTACTGCCTATGCTGCCAGGGAAACCGCTATTGAGGCTATGAAGGAGGGTGCCTATGATTATATCACCAAGCCGTTCAAGGTTGACGAGATAAAATCAATTATTAAAAATGCATTAGAAAGCAAAAGGCAGTATAGGGAAAACACTTTACTCCCGGGTGAATTTGATAATAGTTACAAATTTGGCAGTATTAACCTGGTTGGAAAATGCAAAGAAATGATGAAGGTTTACAACCTTATCCAAAAGGTCTCTCAGACCAAGTCAAATGTCTTGATCTATGGAGAGAGTGGGACAGGAAAAGAATTAGTAGCCAAAGCTATTCACTATAACGGTTCTCGAAAAAACTCCCCCCTTTTAACTATTAACTGCGGTGGTGTTCCTGAGAGTTTACTCGAAAGTGAACTATTTGGTCACAAAAAAGGATCTTTTACCGGGGCATTATACAATAAAGCCGGACTGTTCGAGGCAGCTGATGGAGGGACAATTTTCCTGGACGAGGTAGGTGATCTTCCTTTACCAATACAGATTAAACTGCTGAGGGTAGTCCAGGATAAAACCTTTAAGCCAATTGGCGAAACTGAGGAGAGTTCTGTAGATGTAAGGATAATCTCAGCAACAAACAAGGATTTGGAGGACAAGGTTATTCAAGGCGAGTTTAGAGAAGATCTATTTTATCGTTTAAATGTAATCCAGATCAGAATACCACCTTTAAGAGATAGAAAGGAGGACATTCCGATCTTGGTCCATTATTTTTTAGAAAGGTACTCAAACGAACTGGGCAAAGATATAAAAAGAATATCCTCTTATGCAATGGAATTCCTGTTAAACTACAATTTCCCCGGAAATGTAAGAGAACTGGAGGCAATCATAGAAAGAAGTGTTGCTTTAGAGACCCCGAGCATTGTCTTGCCTGAGAGTTTGGCCCTTGCTAAATTCAAAAACGGTCACGAAAAATCGGAAAGAGAAATAAAGATAGAAGTCCCCCCTGAAGGGCTGGATATGGAAGCAGTCTTAGGAAATCTGGAGAAAAACATATTGCTGGACACCCTCAAAAAGACCCACGGAGCTAAGAAGAAGGCAGCGGAATTGCTCAATATCAATTTGAGGTCCCTCCGTTATAAATTGGAAAAACATAGGATCAGGGATACCGAAGATGACTATTAGGCAGGGTATAGATACCAGTACCCCCCAAGCAGAAGATGTCCAAAAAGAATTCCTGAAGAAGCTTCATTGGTTGATGCTCATGAGGGTAGTGGTTATCACCTTTCTCCTTGGCATCACTATACTTATCCAACTCAAACAAACCCCATCGTATCTCACTCCCTTTTTAATATATCTGTATGTCCTTATCGGAACCGTTTATTTCTTGACCTTTATTTATGCCTTTATAATAAACAGGATTAAGAACCTCCCGTTCTTTGCCTACCTACAAATTATACTGGATGTATTTCTTATTACATTCCTGATCTATTCCACGGGGGGAAAAGAAAGTATCTTCTCTTTTATGTATACTATTTCCATCATTACAGCCAGCATTCTTGTATATAGAAAGGGAGGGGTTCTTGTTGCCTCTTTATGCAGTATACTATACGGTGGACTTTTAGACCTGGAGTTTTATGGGGTAATCCACCCTGTTTCGAGTGAGGTAGTTGAACCCAGAGATTATCATAGTACTGACCTATTTTACTCTATCTTGATGAATATTACTGCCTTTTACCTGGTTGCATTTTTAAGCAGCTTGCTTTCGGAGCAGGTACGAAGGTCGGGAAGGGAGTTACAAAAGAAACAGGTTGATTTTGATCAACTGGAGGCATTGAACAGAAACATAGTCCAGAGTATTAACAGTGGCTTATTAACCACCGATCTGGAGGGTAAGGTTACCTTTTTAAATAAGACGGCTGAGGAGATTACGGGCTATAGTTTTTCTCAGGTGTACAATTCAAAAGCTGAAAAGATGTTTCCTTTCTTAAAAAGACCTTTAAATTCTGATCATCCTCCCTTTCGATTCGAAAGCGAATTTAAAAGAGATGATGGAGATACCCTGTACCTGGGTTTTTCAACCTCTCCTTTAAGGGATTTCAGAGGAGAAGAGTTGGGAGATATCCTGATATTCCAGGATTTAACTAAGCTTAAGGCCATGGAAGAACATATTAAAATGGTTGACAGATTGGCCGCTGTAGGCCGTTTGGCAGCGGGGATCGCCCATGAGATGAGAAACCCCTTAGCCTCAATGAGTGGTTCCATTCAGGTTTTAAAAAGCGAATTGCAACTGGATGACGGAAATGAACGCTTAATGGACATTGCTATAAGGGAGACAGAGAGGTTGAATGCTCTGATCACCGATTTCTTGCTGTTTGCCAAACCAGGCCTGGAAGGAAAAGAGGTGGTCGATATTACAAAGGTTATTAATGATACGCTTGGGGAATTTGCCAGCAGCCCTGAGTGGAATAAGGACATCGAGGTGTATAAGAACCTGTCTGGAGACGGCAAGGTAGAAGCCAACCCCAAACAGTTAAAGCAGGTATTCTGGAACTTATTTATCAATGCCGTCCAGGCAATGCCGGAAGGCGGAAAGTTAAAGATAGAAGTCAGAAGTCAGAAGTCAGAAGTCAGAAGTCTAAAATATATGAGTAACAGCCAAAAAGCAGAAGATAATCTTTTAGAGATTATTATAACTGATACTGGCTGTGGAATACCCACAGCGAACCTGGACAAGATATTCGACCCCTTCTTTACTACCAAGGAAAAAGGCGCAGGAATGGGCCTGGCTATTGCATACAGGATAATAGAGAGTTATAAGGGAAAAACAGTAGTTAAGAGTAGGCTAGGGCAAGGGACGACTTTTACCATTTATCTGCCGCTCGCTTTTATTTAGAAAATCTCATGGTAGGGGAGGGGTTTATCCCCTCCCGATTATCGGGCGGGCATAAAGCCCGCCCCTACAAAATGAAACATGACTGAAATAGGATTTTACTCGCTGGTTATTGCATTCTTACTCGCTGGTTATTCGGCATTAACCTCTATTTTTGCGGTTAGATGTATAAAAGAAAAGACATTTGCCAGTTCCAAAAATGCTGCCATCGCCGTATTTGGATTTCTAACGTTAGCCTCTATGGCTATGATATATGCTTTGGTGACACGAGATTTTCAAGTCGAATACGTAGCAAGATACACAAATCGCAGCCTCCCAATGATTTATACCTTAACTGCCTTTTATGCAGGGCAGGAAGGCTCTCTCCTCTTCTGGGCATGGCTTCTCTCTATATTTGCCGCAATAGTGATTTTCCAGAATAGAAAGAAGAACCTGGAGCTTTTACCCTATGTTCTTTCAGTGTTGATGACAATCACGTTTTTTTTCACACTCCTGATGGTCTTCGTAACCAGTCCATTTAAGGCATTAAGCCCCGTGCCATTTGATGGCCAGGGCTTAAACCCCGTGCTCCAAAACCCCGGCATGATATTTCATCCCCCTACTCTATTCATAGGCTATGTCGGATTTTCTGTACCCTTCGCATTTGCAATGGCAGCCCTCATTACCGGACAACTGGGAGACGTCTGGATAAGAATTGCCAGAAAATGGACAATCTTTTCATGGTTATTCCTGACAGTGGGCAACCTGTTGGGAGCTCAGTGGGCCTATGTAGAGCTGGGATGGGGCGGCTACTGGGCATGGGATCCGGTAGAAAATGCCTCGTTAATGCCATGGCTTATTGGAACGGCGTACCTGCACTCGGTGATGATCCAGGAAAAACGGGATATGTTAAAGGTCTGGAATATCCTGTTGATCATCTTCACATTTCTCCTTACCATTTTTGGTACCTTCATCACCAGAAGCGGGGTCATTTCCTCGGTCCATTCCTTTGGACAATCATCACTGGGTTGGATTTTTCTATTATTTTTGGGCAGTGTACTCGTGATGTCTTTTAATCTTCTCATCTATCGACTGCCTGAACTAAGAAGCAAAAACCAACTGGAATCCTTGCTCTCGAAGGAAAGCAGCTTCCTATACAACAATCTGCTCCTTGTTGGGATGGCCTTTGCAATACTTTTGGGAACGCTCTTTCCTATCATATCTGAGGCCATTCGTGGTATAAAGATTACAGTAGGGGCTCCCTTTTTTAATGCTGTTGTCACACCCATTGCCTTAGCATTACTATTGCTGACAGGTATATGTCCCTTTGTTGCCTGGAGAAAATCCTCCCTTAAGAACTTTCTAAAGAAGATTATCTTTCCTTTTGTTTCCTCTGTTATAGGAGCAACCATTCTCTATCTTTTGGGAATTCGCCCTTTTTATGTACTGATATCATTTTCCCTATGTATCTTTGTCCTGGTTACCCTTTTTCTTGAGTTCCTTAACGGGACGGGAACGCGACAAATATTTTCAGGGGAAGGGTACCCCAGGGCATTATGGAATCTAGTGGGGAGAAATAAAAGACGATACGGCGGCTATATTATTCACCTGGGGGTTGTTTTAATATTCGTGGCAATTAGTGGTGGTGCCTTTAACATAGAAAAACAGATAACATTAAAAAAGGGAGAGTCTTTTGACCTTGAGGGATACACATTGAGATACGATGCCCTCACCAGCTATCCTACTGCCAATAAACACACAGTTGCTGCGATACTAACGCTTTTTAATGGGGGTCATAAAGTGGGGATATTAGCTCCTGAAAAGAGCTTATACAGAGGCCAGGATCAACCAACCACAGATGTGGCAATTCATACAACCTTAAAGGAAGATCTGTACGTAATTTTAGCTGGATATGACAAAGATGGAGCAACTTTTAAAGTTATGATAAATCCTCTTGTAGTCTGGCTCTGGATCGGTGGAGGAGTCATGGCTTTTGGGGCTGTTATTGCAATGCTGTCAGATCGCAGAAAAAGAGAAACGATTCTGGCCGAAGAAGATATTGAAAAAGAAATTGAAAGGGAAATCTCTGCGATACGGATGAGTCGCTCCACAAGAAAAGTGAAAGAGAGAGCTTTGAAGAAGTACCCCTTTTCGCTTCAACATACATTTTTTAACCCATCTATGATCGTAAATCGTAAGTCGCGAGTCGTAAATAAAAAGTATAATACCCATTCACGATTCACGATTTCCGGTTTTAACGATGTTTTCTCCAAAGGGAAATTTTTATTTTTCAGGATAAGCCAATGAAGCGAATATATAACTCAATATACACAATGGTCCTGCTACTTTTGTTTCTTCCACTCCCTGTTGTTTCGATAGCCGTAGATTCGTCATCAGGTATTATCAAAGGACAGGTCATTAATAATACATTGGACAGAAAAGGCATGGAAGGCATTGAAATAATCCTTTACCAGTTTGTCGACGGGAAAGAGTCGGAAGTTGGTCGCACAAAAACTAACCCCTCTGGTTTCTTTTCGTTTCAGGGTATAAGTGTTGACAAAAAAATAGTATACTACAGTACAACCAAGTACAAGGAGGTAGAATATTTCAGCCAGCCCGTTGGCTTTGAAGATAAAAAAACGCTTACCCTCGATCTAATCGTCTACGAAACAACAGGTCAGGACACGGACATATATGCCAAAATGCATCACATATTTTTGGAAGTTAAAGGGGACTCGCTTTGGATAAAGGAACTCATGATAGTAGAAAACCGGGGTGATACGGTATATGTGGGGCATAAAGAACTGGAGCCAGGAAAGAAGGAAACGCTTCGAATCTCTTTGCCAAAAGAGGCAGCCAATATTCAGTATATAGACGGTCTAATGCCATGGTTTGTTGTTAAGACAGAGGAAGGATTCTCTGACACCATGGATGTTAAGCCGGGCATGAAGAAAATTCTATTTTCTTACACAGTTAATTACAGGGGATCGACTTATCAATTTATAAAAGGTATACCTATTAAGACAGACAGTATTGATTTCTTCTTTCCCGATAAAGGGATTAAGGTTAAGAGTGACCAACTAGAATTCAAAGGAACCCTAGGAGATTCGGCAGGGCGTTTTTCTCATCTCTCAGGGAAAAACTTTCCTAAGGGGTCTCAGATTGTTATAGAATTTCATGGTCTCCCCTGGATGAAAAACCTTTTTAAGTGGGTTATTTTAGTGCTGGTGATAGTGTTGATTGGAGCGGGGTTTGCCATTCCCTTTATAAAGAGGAGACAATATCAGGATGAAGGGGATGAACAGACTTCCGTGCCAGACATAATAAACCTGTATGAACAAAAGCAGGCAGTGCTACAGACCATAGCTGAATTAGATGATCTATCGGAATCAGATGGAGTCAATTCTGAAGAGTATCAGATAAAGCGGACTGAGCTATTAAAAAAGGCAAAGGAAATAACAAAACAATTGAAGTTCAGTTCTTAACAGGCTGCTGCCCAAGCGAAAAGGGATTTGGGCAACAGTATACACAATTTAGGCAGGAAAAGTTGAATTACGTATACTGTTCCTGGGATTACCCGGAATTATGACCCAGATAAAGCCCTATAGCGTTATCCGCCTGTTTCACCTGCCAGTCCGCAATCTTTTCATCAGCATCCAGTGAATCCAGATATTGGGACACGCGTTCCGTGT
>PFIF01000032.1 GCA_002782605.1 Deltaproteobacteria bacterium CG_4_8_14_3_um_filter_43_13
ACCAAAGAGACTTTGCTATTGATTCTCTCAAGATCACGGATTCCTTTTAGGAGATTCCTTAGATCTGTTCGAAGTATAGTCTCATCTTTTAATTCTGATACTACATCAAGCCTTTCCCTTATTTTATCAATAGTTAATAGAGGGTAATTAAACCAGTTTCTAATTTTTCTCCCCCCCATGGCTGTCATGGTTTCATCCAGTATGCCTATCAGTGAACCCTTTTTAGATTTATCTCGTATTGTACAAAAAAGTTCAAGATTCCTCTTGGTAGGCTCATCCACAATCATATATTCATCAACATGGTAGAAGGACAGGTGGTTGATGTGGCAGAGTTCTGCCTTTTGGGTAGCTTTGATATAATGAATTATACCACCAGCAGCGTTAACAGCCTCTTTCATATCATTAAAATCGAGGGATTCCCTGTTTATCTGCTTTGAGAGCAGCTTAAGGGATTTGTCATAGTCAAAGATATCATCATCCATTTGTGTAAGCACATATTTGTCCATGGATTTAAGAAGGGTCTGAAAGGAATCGTGCTCACTGAGAAATCTGGGGACGAGTATTTCTCTTGGACCAACCCTTAATATCTCTTCGAGCAGTACACGATAATCCGTAATTTCTGTAGCCCTGAATTCTCCTGTAGACATATCCAAAAAGGCTATGCCCCAACTCTCTTTGTTAAATGAGATACTCATTAAAAAATTGTTCTCAGTAGACTCCAGAGTATCTGTATCTAGTACCAATCCTGGGGTGATAATTCTGGTAACTTCCCTCTTAACAATACCAACAGCCTTTTTGGGATCTTCCACCTGTTCACAGATGGCCACTTTGTATCCCTTATCAATCAATTTTGAGATATAGGGTGAGACTGAATGATACGGAATACCACATAAAGGGACACTATTCTCCTTGTTTTTATCTCTTGAGGTAAGGGTAATGTCCAAAATTCCCGATGCTATCTCAGCATCTTCAAAGAACATTTCATAGAAATCACCCATTCGAAAAAAGAGTATGGCATCTTTATGCGATTCCTTTATCTCTAAATACTGTTTAATCATCGGTGTAAGATTCGACATGGGCGCTCGCTAATCCTACAGCCTATAGCCTACAGCCTGTTAGCCTGTAGTTTTTCAGGCTGGACTAATTAGTTAAAGAGAATTATGGGGCTTTAGCCCTAACACATTGTATATACTTATATTTCTCCCAATTCCTTTCATGCTCACAGCATCCAGTTTCTCTGCTTCTATTTCATGGCGAACATCCTGGAAGGTATCCTCTGCGATTAAGATTTGTCCCCCCTTGGCAATCTTTTCTAATCTGGCTGCAATGTTAACCGCCGATCCTATAACAGTGTATTCCTTCTTTCTGGTAGATCCAAAGATCCCTACCACTACCTCACCTGTATTGATGCCTATACCTATGGGTATTGACACCGGATCAGAAGACCCTAATTTTACACTTACCTGGGCTGCTCTTTTTTGCATATCTATGGCTGTCAGGACTGCACGAAGAGGGTCGTCATTGTAGGAAATAGGTGCCCCGTAAATAACCATTATACTATCCCCCATGTGTTTATCAAGGGTTCCGTTATGCTTAAACACAATATCACTCAATGGTGTGAAATAATAACGGCTTAAAAATGCTGCCAATTCTTCTGGGTCTACCCCTTCTGAGATTGAAGAAAAACCTCTTATATCTGCAAACAAGATGGTTGCCTTTTGTTTTCTGGGTCTAATCGTACTTGGGTCTTTCTGTAACTCCTGCAGTATCTGGTCGGATACAAATTGTTTCAAGTGTTTCTTCAGGAAATACTCTCTTACCTTGGCCCTTATCTCAATGTTATCAAAGGGCTTTGTCAAAAATCCATCAATACCTTCATTGGTAGCCTGAATAGCACTTTCCATTGTGCCATATCCTGTTAAAACAATGCGGGTTATCTCCGGATTAATACTGCCAATAGCCGACAAAGTCTCAATACCATCCAGCCCGGGCATTTTAAGGTCTGATATAATGATGCCAATCTTATCTATGTTTTCATCCACTATCTTTATAGCTTCATTTCCATCTTTCGCCAGAAAAATAGAATAACCCTCGTGTTGAAAGGCCTTATTGAGAGACCTTCTAACGCCCTCTTCATCATCAACTATTAGTAACCCATTCATGATATTACTCCTCCTAGAAAAAGCTCCTATTTTGTTAATTCGTAATTATTCAAGTAGGCACAAAGGCACAGAGCACCAAAGGCACAAAGTAGGGAAAAACAACGAAACGACCCTGTTCCGCTCTGCTTTGTGCCTATGTGCCTTTGCCACTTTCTGCCTGAATAGTTACAATTATTCAACAGGCAACTCAACCCGAAAGGTAGTCCCCTTACCTGGCGTGCTAAAAACGAAAATGTCCCCCTTGTGTCTCTTTACAATCTCGTAAGAGATATATAGACCAAGTCCCGCACCTGTCCCCACCTCTTTTGTAGTAAAGAAGGGTTTAAATATGTCTTTGATTATCAAGGGGGACATCCCTTTACCTGTATCGATACATTCAAAGATTACCCTACTGATCTTTTCATCAAACCCCGTCTTTAAAGTTATCTTACCATTACTCCCTTTAGCTTCCTGGATAGAGTTCTTTATAATATTCAAGCATACCTGTCCCAGATTAGCAAAGTTACCTTTAATCTCTGGGATCCCTTCATAGAACTCTTCCTCTATTTCTACCTCATATCTTTTATATTGATTATAAAGGACTCGCAATGCATCCTTAACAACCGTATTTATATTCACTGGCTCTGTATACCCCTGGGTCTGGCGTGATATATCCAGGAGACTGGCGATGATCTCTTTGGCACGCATCAACTCCTTTAATGTAAATCGAAGATCATCTATAATCTCATCTTCATATTCTGCTTTGACATCTATCTTTTCCAAAGATTCTAGAGTAGATTGAATAAGGCTTGATACACTTGAGAGGGGATTATTCAGTTCATGGGCTACCCCGGCTACCAATTGTCCAACAGCCGCCAGACTCTCTGATCGGATAAGCCGTTCTTGTGTTCTCTCCTTCTCCAATAAAGCCCTCTCCAGCTCTTTTGTACGAGCTCGTACTTTCATCTCAAGGTTCTTGTTTAAGTCCTCGATTATCCTGTACGACCTGGCATTTTCTATTGAAATACTGCTTTGATTTGCTAAGGTTTGCAGCAACTCCAGGTCTTCCGAGGTATAGAGATCGCCCGATTTTTTGTAGCCAATGCCTATAAAACCTTTTACAGAATTACTGAAGATCATAGGAACTATTAAACTTGCGTGCAGATAACCCAATTGCCTGAGACACTCTCTTTTGTTAATTATCCACTCATCCCCCTCTTCAATATCATGCTTAAACAGTTCTCTTTTTTGGCTCATCAGCAGGGCAATCAATGGACTTTCCAGCCTTAACTCTATCTCTTTTACATTTTTTTCGCACTCTCCCTTTACACTGTGGACTCGAAAGGCTTTTTCTTCCTCATTCCACAGAACCACTGATACGCTGGTTGCATGCATTGAATTTATAACTGTATCAATAATGCGTTTAACTATCTCATCCATATCAAGGATAGACCTCATAGCCTGACTGACATCTCTTAATGTTTTCTGATAATCGTATTTACCCTTAAAGAAGATTCTGTCTATAACCGTTTGAACCTTTTCTTTTACGGGGATAAAAACAAACAGAATGATGAGGAAAAGGAAGACAGGAAAGAGAAAAGAATCAGAAATTTTGAAGCCCTTAAAAATCATATCAAATGCAACTATTAGAAAGGCGTAAAATGCCATTAAGAAAGCAGTAATTGATGAGTAAACCATGCCCTTTCTTATGAGAAATCCCATATCCAGAAGGTCGTGCTTTAAAACTCCAAAAGCGAGGATTATCATAGGTATGAAACCAAAGTTACCAAAGGGGTAGATCTCTATTCCGCTCATTGGAAGAACGTTTAGCAGTGCCAATATGGCATATATTCCAAACCCTAAAAAGACGTACCTGATCTGATTACGCTTTACAGGGTTTGTTTCTTCTTTTATCTGTCTGTAGGAGAGAAGCAAACAGTACAAAAGCACTAAAGAATTCATGGAAAAAAACAGATAAAAAAGTGGGCCACCTTTTGCAAAAAAGCCGAAGTAATACTTATAACTGCCAATAAGGTAGAGTTGGGATTGGGTGAAAAACATCAATGAAAAACTGAACAGGTAGGCTGCCGGGACCAGCCATCTTTTCCTGTTTATAGAAAAAAAGGCATGAACAAAGTGGAGGTATATGGGAATATTATAGACCAATAACAGGTGGTCATACCTGCTGATTTTAAGGGCTATATCTCCTTTTGTTACAATAGTCATCAGGGCCACATCTATATTCAAAAAGACCCCAATAGTGCACAGACAGGCAAAAAGGAGATTTGCCTTCCTGCCTTTTCCCTTTATAAAGGCTAGCAAAGCCAACCCCAGCGTTGTCAGGAGACCCAAAAAAGGGGGGATTATATAAGGGGAAATCCCTTGATGGATGTTAAAAAGGTTATGCAACATCAAACCCTTTCTTTAAAATACTCCAATGTTATCTTCAGCCCTTCGTCAAGGGATATTTTGGGTTCCCAGTTAAGCAGCTTTTTAGCCTTGCTAATCTCGGGTTGTCTTATTTTAGGATCATCCTCGGGCAGGGTTTTAAAGGTTATTTTGCTTTTACTACCCGTTAATTCCAGTATCTTCTCTGCAAAGTCCAGGATAGTTATCTCACTCGGATTGCCCAGGTTTACAGGGAGGATTTCATCAGACATCAGCAGTCTGTAAATACCCTCAATCAGATCAGAAACGTAGCAGAAGCTTCGGGTCTGCAATCCGTCTCCAAATACAGTAAGCTCCTCCCTACGCAATGCCTGGCATATAAAGGCAGGTAAAGCTCTGCCGTCATCCAGCCTCATTTTAGGGCCATAGGTATTAAATATCCTGGCAATCCTGGTTTCAACACCATGGTATCTGTGATATGCCATGGTTATGGCTTCAGCGAATCTCTTGGCTTCGTCATAAACCCCACGGGGGCCAACAGGGTTAACATTGCCCCAATAATCCTCCGACTGGGGGTGAGCCAGGGGGTCGCCGTAACACTCTGAAGTTGAGGCTAATAAAAAAGTTGCCTTCTTTGCTTTAGCCAGTCCTAAAGCCTTATGAGTCCCCAGAGAACCTACCTTTAAGGTCTGGATTGGCAACTTCAGATAATCTATAGGACTGGCAGGGGAAGCAAAATGTAGAATAAAATCCAGTTCTCCTTCTACATATATATATTCGGTCACATCATGTTTTATAAATTTAAAGTTATCATTACCAAAGAGGTGGGCAATATTGTCCATGTTCCCGGTAATAAGATTGTCCATGCAGATAACAAAGTGACCCTCTGCAATCAAACGATCGCATATATGGGAACCGAGGAATCCAGCTCCTCCGGTAATTAAGGTTCGCTTTACCATACTTACGCACCTCGTCTTTACCTTTTGTCATTCAACTTTACATTAATATTTACCATTTCTTTATCCCTAATTGTGATATCCTTGTCAAGTCCACTATACCCATCTGCCTCAAAAGCAACCCTGTAATTTCCCCCCTTGAGTCCGATTATCGAGTATCTTCCTTGCTCAAATGGAAAAACACGACCTTTAGACCCCTTCCATAAGGTGACTTTCCCTTTAGGAATTATCTTTTCATTATTATCAATTACAGAGCCATAAATAGTCCCAAGCTGTTGAGCTGCCCTTTGCCTGCCCAGGATTGCCTTTCCAGGAGATGGAAGCTGATCTACCGGCAAAGTAGTATTCTCCTCTCTAAATATCGTATAAGTCGTCGCATTTTCTACATCCATCTCTCCACCTTTATAGTAACGAGGGGTATGTTCAACTCCGTCAATGTACCTCAGGATATGGAAGGGATCAACAAAGTCCTTAGAGTGTTCCAGATCAGAAAACGTCCAGCCAATATCCGGGTAGTATACCTCTATCCAGGCATGGAATCCACCTCCGTTAATCCTAATCCCCCAGTATTTCTTTGAAATTCCCCAATCATAACCTGGCGGCAAGTAACCATGTGCATACCTGGCTGGGATCCCGACACTCCTCAACATAGCGATAGAAAGACAGGTAATGCCTACACAGGACCCCCGTTTCGTTGTCATTACTGATCTGGCATCCTGGCGCACACCGGGGCCTGCATCATAAATAACAGTATCGATTAACCAATCAGCAATAGCAGCAAACGCTTCATGTACATACTTAGCCTCTTTAACCAGTTCTCTTGCCTTTTCTGAAATCATCGGATCGTTTGTTTGAATATTTTGCTCGGCGGTTAAAAATTTTTGCATATTGTTGGGGATTTCCTTTAACGGTATTGGAAACATGGCCGATGAGTTCAGGGGGCTAAGGTCAATCTCTACTATTAGCCTCTTACTGAACTCATCCGAGGTTAATACTTCCTGTTTATAGAATTTATTCGAATAATTTGGCAGATATTCCACACCGATAGGGTTTACAATATCGTAGATAACTATGTGTTTCCCCGTGAGCACCTTTGTTTCTGCCTTTAAGGGATGCTGAGGGATAAAAACTGAAATTAATAGGAAAAAAAGGGGGGGGAAGGTCATCCGTTTCAATTAAAATTACCTCCGTTTTAAAAGTTTATCAATCATAGACGATAAGTACTCTTCCATTTTTCAAATAGCTTGTGTATTTATCTGATCCTTGAACAATATTTGCATCCCGATTGTTGATTACCACATCTGTCCTCTTCTGGCCTGTGGCTTGAATCCCCTTGATTACAAAGGGTTTATCTGTAACCCGCTGGTTTTTTTTGGCTGCATCAACATCCTTGGCATACCCGACTACTCCCATCTTTACGGCATCTTTTTGTAACAGATTTTCAGCACTGTATATGAGTTCTCCATTTTGGTCCATAATCTTTGGTATCAGGGCAGGACGTATTTGAAGTTTTCTGGCATCGACTACCAACCCTGAATAGTTAAGCTTACTCAGATCTAAATCTTCTGTAACCTCTTCCTTCCTGTCCTCCTTTTTAGACTCCTTTACTTTTGCCTCTAATACAGGTTCGGGAGGTGGCGGCGGTACAGGCTTTGTTTGTGGAGTTTCAAGAGATGGTGGTTTAGGTGGTTTTTGTATTTTTGCTTCCAACAGTGGTTTGGGAGGCACTGGGGACGTTGGAGGCTTTGCTTGTGGAATTTCAACAGACGGGGGTTTAATAGCAGGGGGGACTTCCTTTCTTGGGATTACCGCAGGCATGAAAGCTTTTTTTTGATCTCCAGTCTCTTCCAACATCAACTTTAATAAGTCCCCTCTCAGATCCATTTCTACAGTAACTTCTACTGCACCGTCACTCATATACCTGGTATTTATAACCCTTGACAATTTTACTACACCGCTTACCTTAGTTACCACAATATCACTGGTCGTCATAAAATTCTGTACTGTTGTCTGTGCATCCACCGTAACCCCTTTAACTGTTTCCAGTAAGTTACGGCGGGCATCTAAAATTGCTGCGCGTTTAGCCATTAATCGGGCCTGAGCCGGATTACTCACAGAGGAAGGAGGGGCACCGCTTCCGGTAGCAGTTATAATGCCTATGCTCCAGTTGATTGTCCCACTGGGGAGTCTCTCTACTAAATCATTGCCATTGGCGGCAAAAAGGAGACAAGGGATAAGGCACAGGAGTACTACAGCAAATAAAGAAAAAGATCTCACATGAAATTTTAAAGCTAGCATCTTTAACCTCCATTAACAAATTAGTTCACACTGAAAAATTCCCTTTTCCGCTCTCTGGTGCAGGTTTTTTGACCCATCTATGACTCGCTTCAGGCATTTTCAGAAACTCACCCTTCGGGCTCAAACAGCTGAAAATGTTTATCTTCCGCTTCGTCAAGATGGGTTCCCCAAAAATCCTGCTCATGATCGCTCCAAAGGAAATTTTTCATTTTTCAGGATGAACAAATTAAATTTCTTCATTTCTGATTTCCTTAAGAGAAATATTGTCCTTCCAGAGGTAAAATAGTCCTAAAAAGGTTACAGGAAAGTATTGGCTTGCATGATAAACCAATGAGAACCCCAGAGCGTCACTTTCCTTTATACCCCAAAAGGCCAGTCCAGTTACACAGAAAAATTGGTACGTACCAATAAAGCCAGGGGAAGAAGGGATCATTACACCAAAGGTTAGGATTACAGTGAGTAGGAAAGGAGCATAAAATGGGAGATTAAAATTAAAAGATATAAAAACCAGTAGCGTTAAAACAGCATATGTTGTCCATATGGAAAAGGAATAAAACAGGATTAATGCTATCTGCTTTTTGCCCTTCAAGACATCGAAACCGGCTATAAAAGACATTAAGATTTCATCAGTTTTATGGGACAGACGTTTAGAAATAGGTGATAGTATATAGTTCAAAAACTTTAGCATATTTTCTTTATATTTCTTTAACAGTACAAGAAAGGCAATGATCAAGACATAGAAGACAAATGCTAAAATCCCTGCCTTTTTTAGCCAAGCAGGGAAAGGGAAGAATACCAGTATCACGGATAAAAATGCTAACAGGGTAAAACCATCCAATATTCTCTCAACAATGATAGTTGCAAAAGATAGACTCTTGCTCAGATTTTCTTTCCTGCCAATAGCATACGCCCTTACAAACTCCCCTATCCTGGCAGGCAATATATTGTTGGCCATAAATCCTATCATCACTGCGGAAAACAGACTGTGATTTTTAACCCTTTTTATCGGCTCCAATAGATAACGCCATCTTATAGCTCTAAGCCACATAGTCAAGAGTAACAAAAGAATCGCCGGAATCAAATAGATATAATTAGCGCTTTGTAATGAAAGCACCAGTTTTCCATAGCTCACATTGCGAAGGGCAAGATACAGAAAAACAAGGCTTGTTAGTATACCCACAAATAATTTTATTTTCATTAATAGACCAGTCTCTCCACAGATTTAAGATTGCACTCATTATTGATGGCTTCGTAAAAAGTCGAAAAAATCCCTCTCCCTCGATGGGAGAGGGTTGGGGTGAGGGTGCAAAAGGCACTAATTCA
>PFIF01000165.1 GCA_002782605.1 Deltaproteobacteria bacterium CG_4_8_14_3_um_filter_43_13
TTGGCTATCATCCATACC
Organism: Deltaproteobacteria bacterium CG_4_8_14_3_um_filter_43_13; assembly: GCA_002782605.1. Classification (GTDB taxonomy): domain Bacteria; phylum Desulfobacterota; class UBA8473; order UBA8473; family UBA8473; genus UBA8473. Next base: position 19 of record PFIF01000165.1, read on the forward strand.
ATCAGAGAAAAAATACGAAAACAAAAATATGAGTTTACTATTCCACACTTTTTTGAAGAAATGACTAATGACAATCTCACTTTTGCGGATATTGAAATGGCAATTGAGAATGGTCGAATAAATCGTAAGTTTACACGAGATATCAGAGGAACACGGTATGAGGTTATTGGTACTGCAATTGACGGAAGAGAAATAGCAATCATTTGTAGAATTAAAAGCACGGGAAAGCTATTATTAATTACAACATATGCTTCAGAGGAATAAGATAATGAGAAAAACAGCAAAATACGATTATGGCGAGTGTGAGATTTGCGGTACCCGAATGCAAGAGAAGCTTATTAAACAAGATTTCTGGATACGCGGGGATCTTATTGTTGTGGAAGATGTTCCTGCAGGGGTGTGTCCACGTTGTGGGGAAAAGGTTGTGAAAGCTGATGTGGGGCGATTAATTGCAAAGTTAATAGAAAATTCAGAACGAATTGCTAAATCGCCAAGAATCTCCGTTCCTGCGATTAAATTTGATACAGAAGAAGCAAGGGTTTAAAACAGGCTGGCACAGGCGCATAACACGTTGCAAAAGATTAGCATTTAAACCTTTCGGGCTTCTTTTGCACCAAGCCCGTTAGCCGCTCATTGCAGGCAAGAAGGTAATGTCAAAAGTTACATCAAAATTAAAAAAAGGAGGCAAATATGTTTACCAAAAGTTTTAAAAACAGTTTGATTGTTTTGACGTTGTTAATCTCTTTGACCCTCTTTTTTGGCCGTTCCATTGCATCTGAGGTTGGCATGTCCGAGGATACAATTAAAATCGGCCAGTGGAGCCCTCAGACGGGACCAGCAGCCTTGTGGGGGGCAGTTGCCAGAGGGACTGAAACCTACTTTAAGATGCTGAATGCTGAGGGCGGAATCCATGGAAGGAAGCTTAAGCACCATATTCGTGACGATGCCTACCAGCCACCCAGAACCGTTGCTGCTGTTAAGGAACTTGTTGGCAGGGTCGAAGTATTCGGTTTTGCAGGCGGTGTGGGAACAGCTACGGGTATGGCAGTTAAAAGATACTTAAATGATCAAAAGATTCCATGGGTAGGACCTGCATCGGGTTCTAGCAGATGGGCAAATCCACCCACCAGGTATCTCTTTGCCCTCTATCCCAATTATGTTGATGAAGCAACTATTTTAACCACATACGCTTATGAGACCCTCAAAAAGAAAAAGGTTGCTTTCTTTTATCAGAATGATGACTATGGCAAAGAGGGTCTGATGGGTGCAAAGAAGACACTGGAAGGATACAACACTAAATTAGTCCAGGAGGTCTCTGTGGAGCCCCTGGATACCGATATTAGTTCTCAGGTGTTGAGGTTGAAGATGGCTAATCCGGACATAGTAATTCTCTGGCTATTGCCAAAGCATGCTGCCATGACAATGGGGGCAGCGGCAAAGATAGGCTTTAAGCCTATATGGATGACTACCAGTACCCTGTCCGACGCACCGATGATGTATGATATAACAGAGGGATTATGGGAGGGTGTAATATTCGATTGCTTTGCCGAACTTCCTGATTCTAAAGACCCCCTTATGATCAAGTACAAAAAGGCTCATGATGAGTTTGCACCCAAGGAAAGATGGGGGATGTTTTTTTATGCAGGATTTCTCTTTGCTGAGCCGATGATAGAGGGATTCAAACGTGCCGGACGGGACCTGACCCGGGAGAAGTTTGTTGATGCTATGGAGACAATAAAAAACTGGAACGGTGGTATAGGTCATAATATCACATTTGCTCCAAATCAGCGGCAAGGCCAGCGGTCTGTATTCTTAGGAAAATGTGTAAAGGGCAAAGCCGTAAAAATCAGTGATTGGTTAGAGGTAAAGTAACCGTGAACGGTTACTAGGTAAAACAATAAAGGGGATTTCATGCCTTTCTTCGAAGTAGAGAACCTGCTTATCCATTTCGGTGGTCTGAAGGCTTTGAACAATGTCAGTTTTCAGGTAAAAGAGAATTCTATATATTCCATTATTGGCCCTAATGGGGCTGGGAAGACGACCCTCTTCAACTGTATTGGCGGGATTTATAAACCAGATATGGGTAGGATAATATTTAAAGGAGAGGATATAACAGGATCCAAACCCCATAAAATTGCTCGAAAGGGGGTTGCCCGTACTTTTCAGAATATTGAATTGTTCTCCCACATGACCACCCTGGATAACCTTCTTTTAGGAAGGCACTGTCAGATGAATACCAATATCTTAAACAGTGCCTTCTTTACTCGAAAGGTGGTAAGAGAAGAGGTTGCTAATCGAGAGGCAGTGGAGCGTATTATAGATTTTCTTGATCTACAGTCTGCCAGGAATCAACTGGTTGCAAATCTTCCTTTTGGTACTCGGAGGCTTGTTGAACTGGGAAGGGCATTGGCATTGGAACCTCAGCTGCTGCTTCTGGATGAGCCGTCAGCAGGAATGAATCTGGAGGAGAAAGGAGATCTGATGATATGGATTCAGGATATAAAGGAGGACTTTGGTATAACCATCCTTTTGATAGAGCACGATATGAAATTGGTTATGGATGTCTCTGACAGGGTTCTTGCCCTCAATTATGGAGAAAAGATAACTGAGGGGCTGCCTTCAGAGGTGCAACATCACAAAGAAGTTTTAAAGGCATACTTAGGAGAGGAAGATACGGTTGTTGTTTAAAGTAAAAAACATAGAGACCAGTTATGGATTTGTCAATGCCATTCGCGGTGTTTCCCTGGATATGGAGGAAGGTGATATAAAGACCGTCCTCGGTGCCAACGGTGCTGGAAAGACAACCATCCTTAAAACTATAATGGGACTGTTGGAAGACCAGCCTGAAAAGGGGACTATAGAATTCATGGGCAAAAGGATCGACAGAATGGATACAGAGGATATCGTCCGTCTTGGCATATCCTATGTGCCTGAAGGGAGGGAGATATTTCCTGAACTCACAGTTTTTGAGAACCTTAAGATGGGTTCATATACACGAAGGGACAAAGATGGGGTCAGGAAAGACTACAAACGGGTCTCTGAGTACTTTTCTGTACTTGAGGAAAGGAAAAATCAACTGGCAGGGACCCTTAGTGGCGGGGAACAACAAATGCTGGCCATAGGTCGTGCTTTGATGGCCAGACCAAAACTTCTCCTTTTGGATGAACCCTCTCTGGGTTTATCTCCGGTACTGGTAAAGGAAATATTCGAGATCATTAAGGCCATAAATAAAGAGGGGATCGCCATTCTGTTGGTAGAGCAGAACGCCAGGATGGCACTTAACATCGGAAATTATGGTTATGTCCTGGAAAACGGCAGGATTGTTCTATCCGATGAAACAAGGGTTCTCCTGGAAAACGATGATGTGAAGGAATTCTACTTAGGAGTAAAATTGGAAGAGTCAGTGAAAGGTTATCAGAGATATAAGAGAAAGAAGAGATGGAGGTAGCTATGATTCAGACATTAGAGCATAGACTTCAGACATCAGACTGGGGGGAAGTAAGTCTGGGGTCTGAATTGCAGGATTATGGATTCAATTCAAGCCCGGGAACGAAGTGTAATTCAACATGATCGGCAAGCATCAAAAAAAGAGACTCAGGTCGTATAGTAAGATTTCATTAATTTTTCTCCTTGCTTCGGCGGTAGTTCTCGCAATAACTTATGAAATAAGGACAAGCGCATGGGAAGCGGCTCTTTTTCCCCGGTACTCAAAGACCGCAACCTGGAGACTTCAGGCAGGGGAGAGCAAGGAGATTTCCTTCCCTCTGGATGGTCCCTTTGACATCTCCAGAGGCTATACACATTTACCAAACTTTCAACAGCGGCTTAAAGAGAAAGGTTATGCAGTAACCTCACAGGCAAGACAATCGAAGACGGCCCTCTTCCTCGGCAGAAATGGCATACCAATCCCTTATGACAGAAGGGACGATCCGGGATTACGACTGAATGATAAAGATGGTGCTGAAGCCTACCATGTTAACCAGAACATCCAACAGTTTCCTTCATTTAAATCCATACCGCCACTTTTAATAAAGATCCTGCTTCACAGGGAAAACCGGGAATTATTCGATTTTGAACATCCTTTCCTGAATCCTGCCATTGAATGGGATCGCCTCAGTTTAGCGAGTTTTAGGTACCTGGGCGAAAGGCTTTTTGGTATTTCTGGTGGAATCGGGGGAAGTACCCTGGTAACCCAAATGGTAAAATTCAGACACTCAAGCAAGGGTATGACCAGTGGTCCTATGGACAAGGCAAGACAGATAATAGGAGGAAGTTTGTGGGCATACAGGAAAGGACCCAATACAATCGACACCCGCAAAGAAATTGTCAGGGAATACCTTAATGGAATGCCATTGGGGGCGGCCAAAGGGTACGGTGAAATTAACGGGATTGGCAAGGGGATGTGGACATGGTTCGGTAAAGATGTAGACCGGCTAATGTCTGATTTACAAATGAATGAAACGGATCACGATATGCTTTATAGAAAGGCAAAAACACTTAAAGAGGCACTTTCACTTATCATTGCCACACGACACCCATCCTTGTATCTCCAAAAGGACCACACTATACTGGAGAAAAAAGCAAATGGGTATCTTCGCCTTTTGGAAACAGACGGAATCATTAGCCCGGCTTTAAAAAAAGCTGCACTGACAACCCCCTTAGAATTCAGGCGTGGCGCACCTATCCCTCCCCCTCTCTCCCTCGTGGAGCGAAAGGGGACAGACTCTGTCCGCATAAAGTTACTCAATCTGCTGGGTATTGAGACACTTTATGAACTGGATCGATTGGATATGGAAGTTGATACTACCTTTGACTTCGATGTCCAGCAGAAAGTCAATAACATCTTGAATTCTCTTTGCTCCCCTGAGTTCTTAAGGGAAAATGGATTTTTAGCCCCCTATCTGTTACAAAAAGGGGATCCTGGAGAAGTGATATACAGCTTTGCCCTTTTTGAAAGCCATCCGGAGGGGAATCTTTTAAGGATTCAGGCCGATACCCTGAATAAACCCCTCAATATTACTACTGGCATAAAGCTGGAGTTTGGTTCTACAGCGAAACTTCGAACTCTGGCCTCTTATCTGGTGGTCATTGACCACCTTTATGGTTATTTTGCAGAGAAAGACCAAAGCGACCTTTTGAGGAAGAAGACGCAGGTCAACGACCCTTTATCCAAATGGGTCCTGGATTATCTGTTGTATCACCCAAAGGCTACGCAAGAGGAGGTATTGAAGGCTAGCCTGCAAAGGAGCATTTCTGGGAATCCTCATCAGGCTTTTTTCACAGGGGGTGGAGTACACACGTTTAAGAACTTCAAAGAGGATCAGGACAATCGGGTTTTTACCATTGAAGAAGGGTTTTGCCAATCAGTGAATCTTGTCTTCATCCGGCTGATGAAGGAAGTGGTTGACTATTATACAGCAAATCTTGGCTATAATGTGAAGGCTCTGCTTTCAGAAACAAACAATCCTGAACGGTTACCTCTTTTAAGAGAAGCGATGGAACTGGAATCTGTCGAATTCCTCAAAAAATATTACCGGATCCATGCCCCTAAGACATATAAAGAGTCTTTCGCAATACTCTGCCAATCCTCCCAGCATCCCCTGAGGAACTGGGTTATCCTTTACCTGAAGGAAAATCCAGATGTTACCCTGGAGCAGTTAATAACAGCGGCTAAGTCCCATTTCCAGGAAAAGGTATTAGACCTCACTTCACTCAATAAGCTGTTTAGAGCCTATCGAGGAAAGTCGTACCAGCTCACTGACGAGGCTTACCTTCTGGGAAAGCATCCCCTTGAGGTCTGGGTAGCCTTCTATCTGAAAGAACATCCTAAAGCCCTCTGGAGTAAAGTGCTGGAAGATAGCAAAGATGCCCGGATGCTGTCTTCTTCATGGATATTCAAAACCCGTTTTTACCACCCACAAAACCTAAGGATAAAAAGGCTTCTTGAACAAAAGGCATTTGCCGAGATTCATCGAACATGGAGGTCTATGGGATATCCGTTTGCAACACTTGTCCCCTCTCTGGCAACTGCAATTGGCAGCTCAGCCGATCGGCCAGTAAATTTAGCAGAGTTCATGGGTATCATTCTCAATGAGGGAATTTATAAACCAATGATCAGCTTCAAAGGGCTGCATTTTGGGAAGGATACCCCTTATGAAACCCATCTTAGTAAACCACCTGATACCAAGAAAAGGGTCATGTCTCCTCTAGTGGCCCGATCTTTGAAAGACGCCCTAAGGCAAGTAGTGGAAAGGGGTACTGCTCAACGGATAAAAAATACTTTTACCCTGCCCGATGGTACCTCCGCTGATGTAGGTGGGAAAACTGGTACTGGAGACAACCGGTTCGAAACCTTCGGCCGTAATGCAGGGGTTGTCAGCTCAAAAAGCATCAATCGAACCAGCGCTTTTGTCTTTTATGCAGGCAGATTCTTTGGGATTGTTACTGCCCACGTACAAGGTCCAGATGCTTCACAATATGAATTCACGAGTGCTTTGGCGGTTCAGGTATTAAAGACCTTATGGCCTGCCCTGCAGCCGCTTTTTACCGAGAAAGGGCAGGGGCTTATATTTCCTTCCCAGCCAGATGCTCCCTGATTTCATTCAGCCTTTCATTGATTTCCCGAAGCTTGGACGTCATACTTTCTCGCATCTTGAAATCAGGAATGTCTTCAATGTCTCCAATGCGGGTTATAATGTCGTCGAGCCTTTCCCATGTAATGTCCAATTCGGCATTGAATTCCAGCGGCGCTACTGCAATGCCTTCTTTCCTGAACTTGCCCATGGCGATGTCCAGATCGATTATCTCTCCCAATTGTGGGACAATGGGAAAAGTATTTAGTTCTTCACCGGCATAATTGCTAAATGCCAGTGAGCTGCTGGGTTCTCCATGGACAATCACAGTAGCAGAGGGCTTTGGATCAAAATACCTGAGCCATTTAAGAAGTTCTTCCCTGTCGGCGTGGGCAGAGAATCCTCCGATTGTGTGAATCTTGGCTCTTACGGTTACTTCTTCGCCGAAAATCTTTACGCGTCCGGCGCCGTCTACAATGAGTCGCCCCGTGGTACCCTGTGCCTGGTAACCCACAAACACAATGTGAGCCTCTGGACGCCAGAGATTATAGCGTAGGTGGTGTTTAATGCGGCCGGCATGTCCCATTCCGCTGGCCGCAATGATTATGGCTCCCTTTTTGATCTCGTTCAAACGCATAGATTCTTCAGCCGAGCGGCTGAAATGCATACCGGGAAAGCCAAGCGGATGGTTACCGGCACGCAATTTGTTTATAGTTGCTTCATCAAAGCATTCCGGATGCTTTAAAAAGATTTCAGTAGCCGAGATGGCAAGGGGACTGTCTATATAAACGTCCATATAAGGGATTTGTTTTTTCTGGTAAAGCTCGTTTAACACATAGAGCACCTCCTGAGTGCGCTCCACCGCGAAGGCTGGAATCACCACGTTGCCTCCGTCCTTATCGGCGGCAATGATTACCTCCTTGAGTTCCTGATAGGTGCTTTCCTTGGACTTATGAATGCGATTACCGTAAGTAGATTCGATAAAGACCACATCGGCTTTCTGAATATACGTAGGGTCTGAAATTATCGGCTGATTGGTACTGCCCAGATCACCTGAAAAGACTATTTTAACCTCACGGTCTTTTTCCTTAACCCAAATTTCGATGATAGCAGAACCCAGGATATGTCCCGCGTCACTGAAACGGGCACGCACATAAGGGGAAAGGATAATATCGTTTCCGTAATTTATTGGCATGAAATATTCCATGGCCGCAGCAGCATCATCTTGCGTGTAAAGAGGCTCAATCAAGCGATGGCGGCCGGCGCGCCTCTTTTTACGGTTACGCCACTCCGCTTCCATCTCCTGTATATGGGCGCTGTCAGCCAGCATAATCCTGCATAAGTCTGCGGTCGAGGGTGTGCACAGAATGCTGCCGGAAAACCCCTTATGTACCAGTTTGGGTATCAAACCGCTGTGATCGATATGTGCATGGGTTAGCAAAAGATGGCTCACCGTCCCAGAGTCGTAGGGGAAATCCAGATAGTTGCGCTCCTCCATCTGTCTCGATCCCTGAAACATGCCGCAGTCCACAAGGATCTTTACGCCTTCCGTCTCAATCAGGTAGTTGGAACCCGTTACTGTCCCCGCCGCCCCCACACAGGTTACTTTCATAGCCTTCCTCCTTATGCCCGCTCACTACACGATTACCGTGCGCTTAATGGTCTTAACCACTTCGTCTGGGTCATCCAGGATGGTAAACATATCCATATCCTCCGGGGAGACCTTGTTTCGCCCCAAAAGGTCGCTTCGCATCCACCCCAACAGGCCGTTCCAGTAATCAGACCCAACAAGAATCACAGGAAAGGGTTTGATCCGTTTGGTCTGGATCAGGGTCATGGCCTCGAATATCTCGTCCAGCGTTCCGAAACCGCCAGGCATGCCTATATAGGCTTGAGCATATTTGATGAACATTACCTTCCTTACGAAAAAGTATTTGAACTCCAGGTTTATATCTATATAAGGGTTGCTTTTTTGCTCTAGAGGTAGGCGAATATTTAGCCCGACAGACTTTGAGCATCCCTCTCTTGCCCCTCTGTTGGCTGCCTCCATGATACCAGGACCACCACCGGTAATGATGTTAAAGCCATTTTCAGCCAATTTCTTAGCGATGATAACAGTCTTTTCATATGTATCCTCACCTGACTGAACTCGGGAAGAACCAAAGATAGAAACGCATGGATAGATGTCAGATAGTGTCTCAAAACCATCTACAAATTCGGCTAAAATTTTAAAGAGCCGCCATGAATCAGTAACAGTTATTGCATCAATCAGGTATTGTTTTTCTGACATAGGTATCTACCTCCCTGTTTTTCGGAACGGACTCAGGTTTCCTGGATAATAACCGTTCACGGCTCTCAGTTTACCGTTCACGGTTTAATCACAACAGCGGGCTTAAGCCCGCTGTTTATATAAAGCTTGAAGCATTTTGCCAGCTGTTAACTGCAAACCGTAAACTGTGAACGGATACCCTGAATATGATCTGGCTGTCTACTGTCAAGATCCCAGTAACCAAAGATTGACTATGAACTATCTATCAAATAGTTTACCTGTTGTCAAGGATGTTTGCTGGTTCTGGAACTCCGATATAAGGATCAAAAACAGTTATGACATCACAAACAGATTCGCCGGAGTTATGTGAATGAATTAGGGAGGCGAGAGTCCAGT
>PFIF01000211.1 GCA_002782605.1 Deltaproteobacteria bacterium CG_4_8_14_3_um_filter_43_13
CCACATGTCTACTACCGGGGTGGTACACTTTTCATTCCCATTTTTGGTACACTATTGCATTCCCATTGACAATTGTGGAAGGAAGAAACAGATGACTGATTCTCTCATTTGGGTACAACAGACAGCTTCAGCTGTCTGTCTGAAGCGAAGGGAAGCAATAGGATAAAGCCCATTGTTGTAAGTATTTAGCCGGTCCCCCAAAATTTAAAAGTATCGACACAACAAGAGGATATCTATTAAAGGGAGGAGTAAAATGAAAAAGAATATGGGGATGGTTGATCGGGTCGTAAGGTTAGTATTGGCAATTGCAGTACTAATCCTGTATCTGACAGGGGTAATTTCAGGCTTAGTAGCACTAATTTTGGGGGTGTTTGCTCTGATTTTCGTAGTGACCAGTCTGATAGGGTCTTGTCCTCTTTACTCATTCTTCAAGTTTTCTACCCGGAAAGAATAGCCGGCACCTAAACTTTACTGGATTAAGAACTATGTCATTTGTCAGACCGGAAATAATAAGACCCCCAAGTGAACATGCCAGTTACTTTCTACCCTTAACATCAGGGTGCTCAAACAATACATGTTCTTTTTGTGCTTACTCCTTTTCAAAGCTCGGCATTCGCAACCTCGATGAGGTCAAACAGGAAATCGACGCCATGTCGTTATACGCGAATAAGCGTATGTGGGTAGCGGGGCAACCAGATATCGTATACCTAATTCTCCGTAGATGGAACGGTAAGAAAGTATTTCTCCAAGATGGAGATGCCCTGGTTTATCCATATCCCAAGCTGATTGAGACGTTGCAGTATCTCAATCAAAAATTCCCTGCCATTGAACGCATTGCGAGCTATGCCACACCTCGTGACATCCTGAGACGAAGTTTGAAAGAACTGAAGACGCTAAAAGAACAGAAGCTTGGAATCCTTTACATGGGTGTGGAAAGCGGCGACGACGAGGTGTTGCAGAAGATACAAAAAAACGCCGATCATAATCAGATGGTTGATGCCGCAAAAAAAGTTAAGGAATCGGGCATTCTCCTGTCGGTTACAGTTATACTCGGGCTTGGCGGAGTCAAAGGCAGTGAAAGGCACACGCTGGAAACATCAAGAATTCTGACAGAGATGGATCCTGATTATGCCGGAGCTTTGACCTTAACATTAGTTCCCGAAACAGGGCTTGATAAAGAATGGAAACTCGGTGAGTTCGAAATGATCACTCCTTTTGATTCTCTGTGGGAGTTAAAAACGATTATAGAACATTCAACCTTCTCCAACTGTTTTTTTAGCTCCATGCATGCCTCAAATTATTATGCTATTCGGGGCACCATGCCTAAAGATAAGGATAAAGTGCTCAATCAGCTCAAAGCTTTATTATCAAGAAAAGATTCTGACATGTTGCGGCCGGAATTTCTCAGAGGGTTATAAAGCAAATGAGAGGCCGTTATCTTTTACCATTGATGATAAGAGGCTTGAAGTTCGGGATATCATATCCATGTGGGCGGAACCGGAGAAGGATTTCTTTAAGGTAATTGCTGATGACGATAAAGAATATACCCTTAGCTGGAACACGGGGGGTCTCGGGCTTACGAGCAACAAGGTCAGGCACTTGCCAGAAATCTCTTGACATGTCAGCAAAATGTTATAGTCTATGTGACATAGATAGGCTGTAGAGAGTATGAATGACGATCGAAATATAACAAGAAAACAGTTGGGGAAGATGGAGGCCGCATTTCTTGCCAAGGCGGGGACTCATCCCACCTTCACCCTTGCCTTTGCCCGCCAGGTATTGGGGCATACTAAGGACGATCCTACGCCTCAGTTTCTTGAGCGACTTCAAAGTAAAGGCTGGATAAGGCGCATCCGCCGAGGGCGTTTTGCGGTTGTTCCTCTCTCCTCCGGCGAAGACCGTTCGCCGCAGTTGCATGAATTTGTCGTTGCTATGGAATTGGTCTCTCCGGCAGTGATTGCTTACTGGTCGGCACTCAACCATTACGGCATGACGGAACAGCTTCCACGCACCGTCTTTGTGGCTACCGACCATCCAATGCGCCGTCAGCCGGGAGATGTACTGGGAGTAAATTACAGGATAGTGTCGCTCAAACCGGACAAGGTTTTCGGCGTTATCAAGGACTGGATAAACGAGATTCCCTTCAGTATCACAGACAGGGAGAAGACGATCATCGACGGACTGGACCTCCCGCAATACGTAGGCGGAGCGAATGAGATCGCAAAGGCATTGAAGACCTCCTGGAAGGTGCTGGATGAGAAAAAGCTCAGGGGCTATACCGCCAAAATCGGCAACTCTGCTGTTGCAAAACGTCTCGGGTTCATGATGGAAATGCTGGGGCTTGGAGACATCGAAGAGTTTCGTGCAGCGATACTGCTTGCTCCTGGTTTTTCCCCGCTTGACCCGACCATGCCGAAGCGCGGGAAATACAATAGTCGGTGGGGCATTCTGGTAAACACAGAGATACAATCATGATTGTGACAGCTGAACTCCATCGCGTGGCAGGACAGGAAGGGTTGCGCTTTGATCAGATTGAAAAAGACTATGTTATATTATGGCTTCTGTCAGGATTGGCGCGTTCAGGAGCAGCAGAGGATGGCTGGGTTTTCAAAGGCGGGACATGTCTGAGACATTGTTATTATAAGGGTTATCGGTTCTCTGAGGACATAGACTTCAGTTGCAGGCCAGACGGAGATAAGCTTGAGGCATCGCTACTATTGCTCGATACGGTTACCCAATGGGTTTTAAATGAATCCGGCATTCACTTGTCCACATGCGAGCCTTTGAATGCGCAGGGCGATTTTCAGATTGAGATTCCCATAGAATACAATCGCGGCGGAGCGCGACGGCAGGGGTTGCCACAGGTAAAAGTGCATTTAACCTTTGATGAGCCTGTCCTCGATAAAGTGGTTGATCGCTCAGTTGAGCCGAGGTATTCCGACCTTTCTGCATTCAAGATTGCCGCCTACTCCAAAAAAGAAATCGTCGCGGAAAAACTGAGATCACTACTTCAGCAGCAGAAGAAGTGGCCACGCCCAAGAGACTTGTATGATCTCTGGTATATCCTGTGCAAATCAGGAGAGAGTTTTTTATGGCGGGAACTTAACCCTTTTTTCGAGAGAAAATGCAGTGCTCGAGGCATGGAGCCCGATATTAAGGGACTGACCTCGGAAACGCTGAGGGAATGGAACGAAAACGCATGGATCAATCGATTAGGGCCAATGCTGAAAGATCTACCGGATTTTGATCGCACTTGGAAGGAATGGGTGAAGACCTTTCACGAATTGGTATTGAATACGAAATGAGTTATATTAAGCGTCCATGAAAAACAAAGAAACCCAGATATCATGGAATATGAAGGGGTCTCTGTTTGACTGATGTCTGTTCTTTGAACCAGGGTCGGACCGAGCTGACTATCTGGAAACATTCTATTAAGGAGCAAATTTTTTATTGTGATCGAATATCATTGTAAAGTGACCGCATACTCGGGTTATAAAGCGAATGAAAGGCCGTTATCTTTTACTATTGATGATAAGAGGCTTGAAGTCAGGGATATTCTATGCAGGTGGGCGGAGCCGGAGAAGGATTTCTTTAAGATAATTGCTGATGACGATAAAGAATACACCCTTAGCTGGAATCGAAAATCGGATCTGTGGCTTATTGAAAAGATTTTGTAAAGGGCAATCCGTTTGAATGTTAATAAAATGTGAACTAACAGTTAATGTATAGTTAACACTATCAGGCTATACTGGGAACGATAATCTGCCCATCAAACATCGGCTATTTAACTAAAAATGCCAGAGCCATGGGGGCGGAAGTCAGTCAAGTTATTTTATGTTTAAAAATATTCGTATTTGAAGACTACAGGTCAACAAAATACAACATATCTAAACTTTGACTTGACAAAAGTTTAGATATGTTGTATTTTGACGACTATGGGTACTGAAAAAAAGACAAAAATAAACCGTTTGATAGACCAGTGGACGATCGGCGCTCCCAGCGTGACTTCCTATCTGGGGCATTTAGATTTCAGTCGGGACCTTCTGGTAAGGTATAAAAACAGCGGCTGGCTCGAACCCTTTGGAAGGGGTGCCTACATACGCTCAGGTGATAAGATAAACTGGTTGGGCGCTCTTTATACACTTCAGACACAACTCAGACTCCCTGTGCATGCTGGAGGGAAAACAGCCCTTGAGTTGAAAGGATATGCCCATTACCTGCCTGCAAAACAGAATAAGGTCTTTCTATACGGCCCTCGAGGAGTAACTTTGCCTTCCTGGTTCAAACAAGAGCGTTTCGATGTCCGTTTTATTATGACACGTACCAACCTTCTTCCCTTGGACAGCCAAGCGGGATTTACTGAATTTAAAGAAAAGGAATTTTACGTCAGGATATCAGCACCAGAACGAGCGGCCATGGAGATGCTTCATCTGGTTCCTAATAATATCGGGTTTGCCGAAGCCCAATTGATCGTAGGAAATCTGGTCGCACTTCGCCCCGATATTGTCCAGGGATTACTGGCTGAATGCCAATCTGTAAAGGTGAAAAGGCTGTTTCTGTATATGGCCGAAAAACATGAACATGCCTGGTTATCAAATCTGGATTTATCGAAGGTCGATCTCGGTAAAGGGAAGCGAGTAATAATATCAAATGGACGCTATGATAGGAAGTATCAGATAACCGTTCCTGCTAATCACGAAGAAATGCCTGCATGATTGATTCCGTATATTTCAGACAAGCCGAATTGCTCCTTCAGATTTTGCCGTTAATTGACAGAGAGGCCGCCTTTGCCCTGAAGGGCGGGACGGCTATTAATTTCTTTGCCAGGGACCTGCCTCGTATCTCTGTTGATATCGACCTTGCATATATTCCCGTTGCTGAAAGGGAGAAGTCTCTCCACGAAATAAGCAATACTCTTGTCCGGATATCTGAGAATGTCGAAAGTAAAATTCCGGGTACGAGGATTATTTCTAAGAAAGTCAAGGGTACCGATTTTCTTAATGTGTTGTTTGTTCGACGAAAGGAGGCAACAGTTAAGATCGAGCCGAACCTGGTAATAAGAGGTTCCGTGTTTCCGCCTGAATGAAGAATCATATCCCCGAAGGCCCGTGACATCTTTGAGATTTCTATGGAATGTCGAACGCTTTCGGAAAATGAACTATACGCCGGAAAAATCTGCGCTGCCCTGGATCGCCAACATCCGAGAGATCTTTTTGATATTTTTATTCTTCTCAAAGAGAATAATTTCAACGCTGATATGCGAAAGGCGTTTATTGTTTATCTTATTAGCCATGAACGGCCAATGGTAGAGATTCTCAATCCAAGACCATCTGATATCAGGCATATATTTGAAACCGAATTTAAAGAGATGACTCTTAAGGACGTAACATATGAGGATATTGAAAAGACAAGAGAAGAACTCATTACCATGATAGCTGAAGGACTGACCATCCAGGAAAAGCAATTCATTGTTTCAGTAAAAGAAGGAATGCCACAATGGAACCTTATAGGGATTAAAGGGGTTGAGAACCTCCCTGCCGTCAAATGGAAGCTCTTGAATATCAAAAAAATGAATCCATCAAAGCATAAAAAGGCGGTTCGCAAATTAAGAGATTACCTGGGAGTATAATAGACTACCTCAATTAAATTATTTTTCTATTTCGATATAAAACTGTGGCTGGTCCGATTTTAAATCAGGCTTGACATTGGTATTAAAAGCTTTTCTTAAGAATCAAAATTTTTATCGTGACTAAACATTATTCTAAGGTAACTGCATACTCTGGTTATAAAGCGAATGAGAGACCGTTGTCCTTTACTGTCGATAATCAGAAGCTTGAAGTTCGGGATACTGCTCAGAAGGGGAAAGAGACCTTTCAGTCAATACTTGAGATTCGTAATGAGGTTGAAAAAGCAATTCTATCCTTAGGCAAAAAGGCTAGAAACGCTAACCTGTTGCTAAATTATCTTTACAGTAGACCGATTATAACGCCAAAAGAAGTCGCTGAGATGCTTAGCACAACCCATCAGTCTGCAAGTTCATTAATACGAGATTTCGAGTCCCTCAATATCCTGAAAAAATGGGAAAAAACAGGACGAAGTCAGACATATATTTTTGGTCGTTATTTCGCATTATTTTTAGATTGACACATGTAAAATACCGCTTCTTGTTTTACATTTAAACCTATTTATGTAAACTTAATACCCTTTTATTTACATTAAATCCCGATAATGTAAAGAAGATGCTTAACCTTTTGAATACATACAGACAGCTTCAGCTGTCTGTATGAAGAAAAGGGGAGGGGAGCAAAATTTTCATCATGAACAGGCATTATTCTAAAGTGACCGCATACTCGGGTTATAAAGCAAATGAGATGCCGTTATCTTTTACTGTTGATGATAATAAGCTTGAAGTCAGGGATATTATATGCAGGTGGGTGGAACCGGAGAAGGATTTCTTTAAGGTAATCGCTGATGACGATAGAGTATACACCCTTAGCTGGAATCGGAAATCGGATCTGTGGCTTATTGAAAAGACCCTCGCTCTCATCAAATCTCACCGATTAGAAAGGCATGGTGCCCCAAACTTGCAGCAGGTGAAACTAATCATCCGGCTTAAACTTGAATCTTGACATTTTCATAATCATAAGTACAATGTACGTATGACTGAGTTACGATTTGAATGGGATAAACGGAAGGAAAAGGCTAATGTAAAAAAACATGGTATTTCTTTCGATGAAGCACGCACGGTTTTCTACGACGAAAATGCAATTCAATTTTTTGATCCTGACCATTCCGATGATGAAGACCGTTTCATCCTACTTGGAATAAGTTTTAAACTTAGACTTCTCGTTATCTGTCACTGTTTTCGGAAAAGTGACACAGTTATCAGAATCATATCTGCTAGAAGAGCGGATGGCGATGAAGAAAATGAATACTGGAGGTGGAGAAGATGAGAGACCATTACGATTTTTCCAAAATGAAGGGACGCAAAAACCCTTATATAAAATATTTAAAACAACCAGTTACTATGCGGCTTGACCGTGACACTGTTTCATATTTCAAGTCTATGTCGGAAGAATCGGGTATTCCTTACCAAAACTTAATAAACCTTTATCTTCGTGACTGCGCTGTTAATCGCCGAAAACTGCACATGAAATGGCAGAGTGAAAATGCCGAACAACAGGCTTGAGAAGAATGCTCCTTTCACTGCGCTTCATCCCTGCCTCTCAACCTAAGCATTGGACGACACTATCATGAATAGATGTAAAAGTATAAGAAAAGTGTAACCTGCCTCACCCAGATGGTGGTCATCGTAAATACCTCAACCCAGTCCATACATTCGATGAAGCTTACACATACGTCGGTGGAGATAATATCTCATTTACTTATGGCTTATTGAAAAGATTTTGTAAAGGGCAATCCGGTTTGTTTGTAAGTTTTGGTTGACAATCCAGATTGTGAAAGGAAAAGCCAGATGACCGATTCTCTCACCTGCCTGTGTGTGATCGCACGCAGACAGGTCCAGACACAACAGACAGCTTCAGGTGTCTGTCCGAAGGAAAGGGTAGGGGGGTTCCTTCGACTATTTTTCAGTCTATTTCAAAATGGTCTTGACTATTTTTCATTATTGTGAATAATGGTCAATATGGAAAATAGAGCCCCGTATATTAGAATCTGGCAGGAGCTTGCTGTTGATAAAAGCATGATATTCCTTGTAGGGCCACGCCAAACAGGAAAGACCACTCTTGCCCAAATCATTTCCGGTTCTTTTGCAAATAGTCTCTATTTCAATTGGGATATTGCCGGACACAGGACAAAATTCATTCAAAATCCTAATTTTTTCGAAACCTTAGAGCGCCGGGATTCATCCACTCCACTGATTGTTCTTGACGAAATCCATAAATACAGTGACTGGAAAAACTATCTCAAAGGCATCTATGACCTGTTTCATGATAATTACCAGTTTCTTGTTTCAGGGAGTGGAAGGCTGGATCTCTATCAGAGGGGGGGGGATTCGCTGGCCGGGCGCTACTTTCTGTTTCACCTGTGGCCTTTTACGATTGCCGAGTTGGGGAAGAGAAATAAAGAGGTTGGTTCTTTTCTCGATGACCCGTTGCAAATAGAAATGGAGCGTACTGATGAACTGAAAGAGATATGGTCGGGGCTGGCTGAATTAAGTGGATTTCCAGAACCGTACCTGGCAGGGAAAACAACGACCTACCGCCGATGGTCAAACACTTATTCCCAGCAATTAATACGCGAGGATATTCGTGACCTGACCGGCGTGAAATCTGTAGCGGATATGGAAACACTCTATCTTTTATTACCGTCTAAGGTGGGAAATCCTATCTCAATACCCTCATTGGCAGGTGATTTGAAAGTATCCTATAATTCTGTCAGGAGCTGGTTATCTGTTTTTGAAAGATTTTTCCTGATTTTTAGTATTCCCCCATGGACAATGAAAGTTGCACGGGCAATCCAAAAAGAGCGTAAGGTGTATCTATGGGATGCACCCAGGATAAAAGAACCAGCGGCCAGGTTTGAAAATATGGTGGCATTGGAGTTGTACAGGGCGATTACAGCATGGAATGATATGGGTTATGGTTCATTCTCCCTGCATTTTATTAAGAATAAGGAACAACAGGAAGTAGACTTTCTCATCGCAAATGATGGTGAGCCACTTGTTTTGATTGAGGCTAAACTTTCAGATACAGAGCCGTCCAGTGCTCTTAAGAAGTTCCAGGGTGTTTTGAAAATACCCGCAACTCAACTTGTCGAGGAAAGCAAAGGTTACCGTATGATGTCAAATGGAGACCGACATATACTTATCGCTCCCGCATATCAGTGGCTTTCGAGTTTACCCTAACCGATTCTCTCACCTGCCTGTGCGTGATCGCACGCAGACAGGTCCAGACACAACAGACAGCTTCAGTTGTCTGTATTAAGCAAAAAGTAAAAGAGCAATGGGCTAAAGCCCATTGTTGTAGGTATTCACGTCAATGAACCGGTGTCGGACCGAGCTAACTGTCTAGTGGAATGTCCCTTTAATACCTTTACTATGAATTACTATAAATATTCCCTC
>PFIF01000128.1 GCA_002782605.1 Deltaproteobacteria bacterium CG_4_8_14_3_um_filter_43_13
CAGAAATACCCTAAATTCCCTCCCCCTTGATGGGGGAGGGTTAGGGTGGGGGTGAAAAAGATGTGTAATTTCGTTGAGTTGCAAACATATTCCCCCTCCCCCCAGCCCCCTCCCTCCAGGGGAGGGGGAGTTTCTGGATGGACACTAAATAGGGAATAGGTTTATCTTTTACTGTTTTTCAGTGTGAATTCAGAAAATATTAAAAAGGAGGCGGTGCAATGAAAATGAACTTCAAATTGTTTTGTGCCATTTGTGTAGTTTTGGTCTGTGTCTTTACTTTCATGAGCAAGGGATATGCTGATGAGCCAAGAGGAGTGACCAGTGATACATTAACGATCGGGGTTATACTCGATCAAACCGGTCCTGCAACCGATCTGACTCTACCCGGAACCAACGCTTTAAGAAGCATCTTCAGATATGTCAACGAACATGGTGGGATTAACGGCAGGAAGGTAAAACTCATAGTTGAGGATGACAGATATTCGATCCCCCAGGCCATAGCCTCTTTCAAAAAACTCCTTTACAGGGATAAGATATTAGCGCTGATTGGGCCTACATCTTCAGGGGCAACTGTAACCCTCTTTCGACACATGGAAAAGGAAAAGATCCCAACCATGGCGATACCACCTAATGATAAGAACGTATCACCTTTTAAAAGATATATCTTTGCTGTATTTGAAACCTATCCCAATACAATGAAGATTATCATCGATTACATGATAGAGGATCTGAGGCCTCAGAATCCCAGGGTTGCCCTGGTTTACCCTGATAATGAAACAGGAAAACTGGACCTCGAATCTGCAATTAAGAGGCTAAAATTCCATAAACTGACTCCCGTAACAAAAGAGGTATTAAACCCTGGTTCTCTTGATGCCACATCCCAGGTGATGACTATGAAAAGGTATCGGGTGAACAACATAGTATTGTGCGGTTTTCTTACCCAACCTGCCGGTCTACTACTCCGGGAATTAAAGAAGTTAGGTATGGATGTACATGTCTTTGGAAACACAGCGGCAGCCGACGAACAGGCTATACATGCTGCCAAGGAAGCAGCAAAAAAATACTATGTAGCGAGCCCTTTTGCCTCATGGTATGACGAGGGTAAAGGTGTAGCCTTCATGAGGAAGGTAATCCTCAAATATGCACCTGGTACAGAAAAGCCATATCGGGGGAAGACACACACATTCATTTGGTCAATTGGTGTGGTATTGAATGAAGGGCTTTTAAGGGCAGGCAGGGATGTAGACGGAGAGCGGCTGGTAACGGCTCTGGAAAGCATAAAGGATTTTGACATGAAAGGGCTCTCCGGTCCAGTAAACTTTAGTTCCAGTAATCACAAGGGGATAAATTCGGCAAAGGTTTTTAAGGCTGACCCGAGCAGTGGAAGGTTTGTCCCTGTGACAGGGTGGAAGATTTCCAAATAGAAAAATTATGGCTCTCTCTCATTTCAAGTGGGTAAGTCCACCTCTTGATTGGAGACCCTCCACTACCACTCCCTTGATGGGAGGGGTAGTGGAGGGTGAGATAAACAATGCTCTGTTATTACCTCTAATATCCCTGCTATGTTCGTTAATACTTCATTGTTCCAAAATCTTAAAACTTTTAAATCCTGTCCCTTAATACATCAATCTTATAACCTATAACCAGCCGTTAGAGTTCTTTAATTCCAGAGACATAACACTCCAGCAAAATTTTTATTGACTTTCGATATTTAACGTATATAATATATTAGAAGATGCGAATATACGAACTTAATAAAGGAGTGACAAATGGAGTTTTCAGAGACAGAAATGGAATTATTAGAACTTCAAGCAGACATATTAAAGATGCTTTCAAACCCTAAACGTTTGGCAATTGTTCATATCTTAAGGGAGCAAGAACGGACAGTTGGAGAGTTGATTAAGATTACCGGTTATCCTGCCGCCAATATATCCCAGCATTTGTCCCTCCTCAAATCTAAAGGCCTGGTCGTTACCCGTCGGGAAGGAACATATATTATTTACGCTCTGTCGAGTCCCAAATTAGACCAGGCCTGCGATATCATGCGCGAGGTTTTGATGGAACAGTTGGAGCATAAAAAGAATCTTATGGCAAAGGCAATGTAGTCATGGTTAAGATTAAGTAAAAACAAGGGAATTTTCCAGTGTGAACTATTAAGGTATATTGTTGGAGGTAAATAAAATGGCACGTCTAACGTCAAAACAAAAAGACTGGTTAAAGAAGGAATTTGATCAGAGAGTAACTTTCGATAAGACAGAGCGTAGGCTTTATTCCCACGATACAGCAGCTATCCCGGGCATAATTCACCCCTTCATAGGGAGTACTATCCCGGATGCAATTGTCCAGCCTGAGTCAGAACAAGAGATAGCTCGCCTGGCTGCATGGGCAAATGAGAATAACATGCCCCTTACCCCTCGAGGAAAGGCCTCCAGTGGGCATGGAGGGGCTATCCCTACGAAGAAGGGGATAGTAGTAGATTTCTGGCGTATGCGGGAGATCATTCACACAGACAGTGATAGTTTGAAGGTTACTGTTCAGCCCGGGATAACATGGGAAAAACTACAGAAGGAACTGATGAAGCAAAAGTTGGATCTCCGTCTCTATCCTACAAGCGCTCCTTCATCCTCTGTTGGTGGATGGTTAGCTCAGGGTGGTGCAGGTATTGGGTCATACGCCTATGGGTATTTTAGAGAGAATGTAATAAGAGCCCGTGTGGTATTGCCTGATGGCGCCATTAAGGAATTTTCCGGCGATGATCTTGATCTGATTGCGGATGCCGAGGGGACCACCGGGTTTATTACCCAGGTGACCTTGAAAATCAAGAAGTTGGAAAATATTGCCGTTAGCGCCCTTGCTTTTCCTGATGCCAGGAAGTTGCAAGAGGCTATAGAGAGACTATGGACAAAAATGAATTACCCTTCTGGTCGATTGTTTTTATCAACCCGAAAATGGCTGAGCTTAAAAACAGGACTCCTTTGATGGAACACCTGGGACACACAGTGGAAGACCGCATTATTTTACCGGCTGCATATGTAGTAACGATTGCTTATGCAGAGAAAGACGCCTCAAAAATAAAGGAGAAGCTAACTGAAATTGCTGGAATGTTTGAAGGCGAGGTTTTGTCTGATAGAATTGCGGAGCATGAATGGGAAAACAGGTTTAAGCTTATGGTTGTGAAACGCATGGGACCTTCCCTTGTCCCTGCGGAGGTAATTGTCCCTCTTAATAATCTGGGTGAGGTGATGAGCGAAATTGAGCGAAAGGTAAATCAACCTATTGTGAAAGAAGGGGTAATCATTCATAAAGGCAGGGAGGGAAAACCTGAAGCGGTTATACTTGGCTTTATTCCCTCTGACCAGAGGAGATTCTCTTACAACTTCGTTTTCGGCCTCGTCCTGACTATAATCAAAATTGCCGAACGACATGGGGGGCGGGCTTATTCAACAGGTCTTTACTTCACCAAGAAAGCCGAAGATGTCCTGGGTAGTAATCGGTTAGAAAGGCTTAAAAAGTTTAAAAAGGAAGTGGATAGAAAAGGTATCTTCAACCCCAAAAAGGTTCTGAGCAGTGGAATCATCGGATCTCTGATGAAGATAGTCAGTATCTTTGAACCACTGATTCGACCATTCGGGAATGCCGTAATCACCCAGGTTGGAGAACGCTACAAAAAAGCCATAAGGGGTATCCCGCCTGATGTGGCTTGGTATGCCTATTCCTGCTCCCAGTGTGGTTACTGTGTTGACGAATGCGACCAGTTCTATGGTCGCGGATGGGAGAGTCAAAGTCCAAGAGGGAAATGGTACTGGCTCAGGGAATATATGGAGAATAAAGTAGACTGGGATCAGAAGATGGTAGACACCATTATAGCATGCACGACCTGTGAGCTGTGTAATCAGAGATGCTCTGCCTCTTTGCCTATTGAGCCTTCATGGATGAAACTGCGCGGGAAGCTGATCCATGAAGATGGTAAGATGACCTTTCCGCCTTTTGAGATGATGGCTGCTGCCCTTACCAAAGAAGGAAATATCTGGGCAGGTTACAGAAAGAATCGGGACGCATGGTTCCCTGAGGAGTTGAGGGAGAAACACGGCCCAAACAAAAAAGGCCAATAATGTCTATTTTGCCGGATGTACGGCAAGCTATGTGGAGGAAGATATTGGGAAGGCATCAGTAACCCTTCTGGATGCTGCCGGAGTGGATTTTACCTATCTCGGACCCAAGGAGAATTGCTGCGGAACCCCTATGCTGGTAGGTGGCAAGTGGGATATCTTCCTCAATAACATGAAGAGGAATATTGCCTCTGTAAAGGCATGCGGTGCAGATACGGTTATTACATCTTGCCCTGCCTGTGATATGATGTGGAGGCACATATACCCCCAGTGGGCTAAAAAACATGGCATTGAATTCGATATTAAGACCAGGCATTACAGCCAGATTATCAGCGAACAGATTCGAGAAGATAAGTTCAGGTATACACACGAGGTTAATAAGAAGGTAACCTGGCATGACTCCTGTCATATGGGAAGAGTCAGTGGAATTTACGATCCTCCCAGGGATATGATTAAGGCGATTCCGGGGATCAAGTTTGAAGAGATGGAGTATAACAGAGAGGATGCTCACTGCTGTGGCTCTGTGCTGACATTGCTTAAGGAACCTCTGGTTGCCCATGATGTGGGGGATATAAGAATCAAGGAAGCCGAGGAGATAGATGCCGAGGCGATTCTGGCCCTATGCCCCCCTGTTGTGAGTTTCAACTCCGTGTCAGTGCGGACAAAAAGGGTAAAGCTATAGGTGTTCATGATTTGGCGGCCTTTGCTTGCCTGGGTCTGGGCAAAAAATTCAAGGACCCGGAGCCGGAAGTGACACGGCAATGGGCGGTTTTTGAAGGGATGATCGCCTTGATGACCCCCCAGGGATTTGCAAACCTGATGAGCAGCATGTGGCCGGAGCTCATCAATGCTATGCCCATGGGAATGGGCGGCATGATGCGTTTTGTCGGGAAACTTGGTCCACTGGGCGGTGCCTTACTTTGGATGATGAAGCCTATGTTTCCGATCCTGTTCCCGATCTTGCTGCCCAAAATGATGCCAAAGGTTATGCCTGCCATGCTGGAACGTGTTGCAGAAAAGATACCTATGCCTGATTATATGAAGGAACAGATGCCGGAACTCATGCCCAAAGTAATGGATAACCTGATGCCCAAGATGCTCCCCGATGTTGTTCCTCTAATTGTGGATCCTATAATTGACTATCTTAGGGGAAAACAAGGGAATAGAGTACGGCTGGCATCCGGTTATGCTGGTACCTCTGGAACTGCTTAGAATGTCTTTAACAGAGATTGAATAAAAAAGTGGGGTTGTGTGTATTTTTCCCTTGACAATAATTTTATATTATTTGTATTCTGTCTTTGTAACTTTTAGAGCTTTGGAAAAGTACCCCTTTTCGCTTCAGCATACATTTTTTGATCCATCTAAGCTCGCTCCATTGAAAATTCACAAACTCGCTCTTATGTCTCAAACAGGTGAATTTTCTATCCGCCTCTGGCGGACTAAGATGGATCCCCAAAAAAATCTATGCAACTCCCTCTCAGGTACACTTCTTCAAAACATAAATAGCTTTGCAAAGCTCAATACATTAATTAAAATTAAGGGAGGTTTAAAATGGATTTTTCTTACACAAAGGAACAAGAGGTATTGAAGAATGTAGTGCGGGAATTTTGTGATAAAGAGGTAGCCCCAAGAGCGGCGGAATTTGATAGAACAGCGGAGTTTGACTACAGCATTATTGAAAAACTGTCCAAGCAAGGACTTTTGGGTGTTATTATGCCCAAAGAATACGGTGGCATGGGAGGCAGCCATACAGATCAGGCGATAATCTGTGAAGAGATTGGCCGTGATTCCTTGGTTGCAATGGTGGCGACGAATATGGCATGGTATATGGCATATGAGTGTTTGGTAGTCGGAACAGAGGAAAATAAAAAGAGATGGATTCCGTATCTGTTTGATGGGAAAAAGATGGGTGCCCATGCCGGTACCGAGGCCGATGCAGGGACTGATGCAGCATCAGTCAGAACTTGGGCTAAGCTGGAAGGGGATGAATGGGTCATCAATGGTACAAAATGGTTCGTTTCAAACCTTGGCAAGGCAGACTTCTATTTTATTACCCTGCGTACGGCTGATAGTCGTTACGGTGGAATAAGCACGATATTGGTGGAAAAAGATACTCCTGGTATGACTATTGGGAGAAGAGTAGACCTTATAAGCAACCGGGCTATCAGCAATGGCGAATTGATTTTTGAAAATTGCAGAGTGCCCAAAGAGAATTTGATTGGCAGACTCAACAAGGGTTTTCTCGACATGATGATCCTGTACGATGTAATAAGGCTTTACCTGGCTATAGGAGCAGTGGGAATAGCAAGGGGCGCACTGGAAGAGTCCATGAAATTTGCTCAGGAGCGGCAACAGTTCGGTAAGCCTGTTGGTGATTTTCAAATGATCAGAGCAATGCTTGCCGATATGGCTACAGAGATTGATGCTGCAAGGCTCATGACATACAGAGCTTTAGACATGGAACAGAGGGGACTCAGACATACAAAGGAGACTTCCATGGCAAAACTCTATGCCTCTGAAATTGCTGACCGGGTAACCTATAAAGCCGTACAGATACACGGAGGATACGGACTCACCATGGAATTTCCTGTGCAGCGCTATTGGAGAGATGCCAGACTCTGTTCTATAGGGGAGGGCACCAGTGAGATCCAAAGGCTGATAATTGCTGCTGAACTGTTAAAGAGTGAGAATATCGTACTCGATTCGGCCCTCGATTAAATGGTGCTGTGATTCAGACATTAAGACTATAGACCTCAGCCTTCAGTCTATCCACCTGAGCAGTTACTATTAGAAGAGTCTGGTGTCTAACGTCTGGAGTCCAGTGTCTGAATTGGAGTAAATGGTGGTATCCATGAATATAGTGGTTTGTGTGAAGCAGGTACCTCAAGAGATTCGGATAAATAAAACAAAAGGCACTTTAATTAGAGATGGTATAAAAGGGGTTATTAACCCGTGTGATAAGAATGCTATTGAGTTGGCGATAACCTTAAAAGGGAAGCATGGGGGTAAGATAACGCTTGTTTCCATGGGACCTCAGGATGTGGAAAATACCCTGACGCATGGGTTGGCCATGGGCGCGGATCAGGCTGTTCTTGTCTGTGACAGGGTATGCGCAGGGGCAGATACCCTGGCAACCGCGTTTGCTTTGGCAACAGTTATAAAAAAACTGGGCGATGTTCAATTGGTGCTCTGCGGCAAAGAGACCGCTGACAGTGGTACGCAACATGTAGGGCCACAGATTGCCCATTATCTGGGAATCCCCCAGATTACGTATATTGTAGACCTGGTAATTGAGGGCGGTAAAATACGGGCAAAAAGACAGTTGAAAGATGAATATGAGACTGTGGAAGCAGGGCTGCCAGCCTTGGTTACTGTTGTTAAAGGGATAAATGAACCGAGGATGCCGACCTATCTTGACATCTACGGAGCTTCAAAAAAGGATACTCATAAATGGTGTGCAGAAGATCTCGGTCTGAAAGAGGATGAGGTAGGCATCCAGGGGTCACCCACAAGGATTATTAAAGTTTTTGCACCGGAGGCAAAAAGGGAGTGTAAAATGCTCAGGGGTTCGATAGAGGAAATATCCAACAGTTTAGTCAATGACCTAAAAAGTAAGGAATTAGCATGAAAGAGACGGAACAGTACAGAGGTGTTTGGGTATTTGCAGAGCGGAAGGACAGTCAGGTAATAAAGGGCAGTCTTGAACTCTTGTCTTTGGGGCGCGGGCTTGCCGATGAACTTCAGGTTGACCTGTCGGTTCTTTTGATGGGGGATCGCTTAGGCAACATTCCGGAGGAATTGATATACTATGGGGCAGATGTAGTATATGTGGCAGAAAACCCTATTTTTGAAAGGTATACTACATCGCCCTACCATAGGATCCTATGTGATTTGATAAGAGAAAACAAACCAGAGATAGTCCTTTTTAGTTCCACAGATATTGGTATGGATTTGGCACCCAGGGCAGCCTGTGAGCTAAAGACAGGCCTGAGCGCCCACTGTGTGGATTTAAAGGTGGATAAGGAGAACAGACAGTTGCTTCAGATTTGCCCGTATTTTGACTGTATGGCGACTATCGTAACCGATACAAGGCCGCAAATGGCTACTGTTCAGCCTGGTATAACATCCTCACCCAGGCGAGATGATTCCAGGCAAGGGAAGACGGTAAGGGTTGAGTTTAAGATAGAACCCGGAGATATTAAGATCGTTGAGGTGGAGGCAAAAAAGGAAGAGGATACCGAAAAGATCGAAGAAGCGGATGTTATCGTTGCCGTGGGTCGTGGACTTAAAGATATGGGTTTGGCTGAGGAACTGGCTTCTGTTCTTGGAGGAGTCCTCGGTGCGACCCAACCCATTACCGAGGCCGGCATGTTAGCGGAATCTCGTATGATAGGCCAAACAGGCAAGATCGTTCAGCCAAAGCTGTACATTGCCTGCGGAATTTCCGGCGCAGGGCAGCACATTGTAGGGATGCAGAATTCAGGCACTATCGTAGCCATTAATACTGATGAAAAGGCCCCTATATTTAAGGTGGCCGATTATGGTATCGTTGGTGATGTTTCTAAAGTAATACCGGCACTCATTGAGTCTTTGAAAGGTTAGAGGAGCAAATATTTCCACGATTTTTTTGTTATATGGCTTTTTTTAATTCAAGTATTTTAGCTTGAGATGACTCCAATATAGAATCGCTCTTATGTTTTATTATACCTTACATTTAAGTTCACTTGCGACGCCGAAAAAAGCCCCGACCTTCAGACAAATCATCCAGTGCGGAAGAGAGTAGCCTGATTTTCATTCGAATCGTTTCCTGAGTTCCTTTTTAGCATCTTGCCAGTCCACGATCTTTTCTTGTCCCGTGCTAAGTCGACATTCTGTTTCCTGCAAAGCTTTCTTGTGCCAGTCAGGAGATTCTACCTGTTCCTCTTCATTAGACAGATCTTCCCAAATGGCTTCCAT
>PFIF01000296.1 GCA_002782605.1 Deltaproteobacteria bacterium CG_4_8_14_3_um_filter_43_13
TGGGTCTTTGGAAAGGCAATTACATCCCTGATAGACTCAGCTCCGGCAAGGATCATAATCAGACGGTCAAAACCAATTGCCATACCACCATGAGGGGGCGCTCCATACGTTAATGCATCCAGCAGGAAACCAAATTTCGCCATGGCCTCTTCTTCGCCAATCTTTAGAACCTCAAACATCGCTGATTGCAATTCCCTTTGATAGATTCTAAGGCTTCCGCCCCCTATCTCAGAGCCATTTAAAACAAGGTCATACGCCTTGGCCCTCACCCTATCCGGTTCTGTCTTTAGTTTTGGTACGTCCTCATCAATAGGTGCGGTGAAAGGGTGATGCATTGCCGTATATCTCATCTCATCTTGATCGTATTCCAGCAAGGGGAAGTCTACAATCCATGTAAAGTCAAAGGTGTCCTGCTTAATAATGCCTAACCTCTCTGCTATGTTGAGTCTTAAGCGGCCCAATGCCCCGTTCGCTACCTTTGCCTGGTCTGCTACCAGGAGGAGCATATCACCTTCAGATAAATTCATCCTTTCATAAAGGGCGGTTTTGTCTGAGTCGTTCAGGAACTTGGCGATAGGGGATTGCCAGGTTCCTGATTCGTATTTCAACCATGCTAATCCCCTGGCACCATAGACCCTGGCAAGGTCTACCAGGTTATCGAGGTCCTTTCTGGAAAAACCGGAACAACCCTTTGCATTCACTGCTTTTACAACTCCACCCTGCTTAACCGCATCTGCAAACACCTTAAACTCAGATTTTTCTAATATATCAGAGACGTCCTTTAACTCTAACCCAAACCTGGTGTCTGGATTGTCTACGCCATATCTTTCCAGGGCATCATCATAGGTTAGCCTCTTAAAGGGGGTTTTTATATCTACATTCAAGACCTCTCTGAAAACCAAGGCCATCATACCTTCTACGATTCTAAATATATCTTCACGGTCAATAAAGGACAGCTCCATATCTATCTGTGTGAACTCAGGCTGTCTGTCTGCCCTCAGGTCTTCGTCCCTGAAACACTTCACGATCTGAAAATACCTGTCGTAACCTGCTATCATCAACAACTGCTTAAATAATTGAGGGGACTGAGGTAAGGCATAGAAGTTACCGGGATTTACCCGGCTGGGAACCAGATAGTCTCTGGCTCCCTCAGGGGTGCTTTTGGTTAAAAAAGGGGTTTCGATCTCCAGGAAAGCCTCATTATAAAGACAATCCCTTATGATCTTTGCTGCCTTATTTCTCAAGATGAGATTCCTCTGGAGTCTTCTCCTCCTCAGGTCCATGTATCTGTATTTAAGACGGGTATCTTCTGCCACATCCACATCTTCTTCAATGGGAAAGGGAGGGGTTTTAGCCTCGTTTAGCACTTTCAGTCCTTTGACCAGCACCTCTATCTCACCAGTAGCCAGATTGGGGTTTTTGGTCCCTTCGGGCCTTTTAGAGACGTTGCCTTTAATCGCTATAACGTATTCACTACGAAGTAGAGCCGCCTTTTCGTGGGAATCCCTGTCCACATCCGGGTTGAAGACAACCTGAGTAATACCGTACCTGTCTCGCAGGTCGACAAATATAAGGCCTCCATGGTCTCTCCTTCGTTGTACCCATCCCATTAGAGTAACTTCACTGTCTATATCATCCACCCTTAACTGCCCGCAGTTGTGGGTTCTATTGAAACCTTCCATTGAATCACCCAATTACGACCTCCCGTCTTCCAATTCCCTCATCCTCTTCTTCAGCTCTACCATCTTCAATTCCCTGTCAACCGTCAGTTTGTGCCACCTTCCCGCTTCCTCCTCCCTTTTTATTCCGGCTTCTGGATTTAACTCACCACTTCCTTCCAATAACATAATCAGCCGTTGCCAAAAGGGCTTGTTTCTCTGTGGAGGTATCAAAATCTTGCAGAAATCCCTTTGCTATTTCAATGCAGTCCCCTGCTCGTTTAAAGGCATGGTCCACTCCTTTATATCGCATGATCAGATCAATTATTGTTGATAAACCCCTGTCCCCATGATTGCTGGATTCAA
The DNA here is from genome assembly GCA_002782605.1 of Deltaproteobacteria bacterium CG_4_8_14_3_um_filter_43_13. Lineage (GTDB taxonomy): Bacteria > Desulfobacterota > UBA8473 > UBA8473 > UBA8473 > UBA8473. Next base: position 2,025 of record PFIF01000296.1, read on the forward strand.
TAATATTTACAATCTTTTCTCTATCGGAATGGCTGCAGACATTTAAGGTATATATTAATGGCAGAGTAATCTTCCCTTCATATAGATCTTTTCCAATAGTCTTGCCAAATTCTTCCTCAGTGGAGATATAGTCAAGGATATCATCCACCATCTGAAAAGCAATGCCGAGATTTAGACCGAAACCTTTTAATGCCTTTTCTTTCTCATCAGGGGCATTGCCCAGGATAGCCCCAACCTGACATGCTGCTGAGATCAAAACCGCTGTCTTCTCAGTTACAATAGAGATATACTCCTCTTCAGTAGTACAGGGGTCTCCATGTTTTACCAACTCCATGATTTCTCCCTCAGCCAAACGGGTCGTTGCATCAGACAATACCCTCAATATCTTTAAATCACCAATAGACGTTAATAAAGAAAAAGATTTAGAAAAAAGATAGTCTCCAATTAAAACACTGGCTTCATTTCCCCACACAGAGTTAACTGAAGAATTGCCCCTTCTTACTTCCGCATTGTCTACAACATCGTCATGAAGGAGTGAAGCTGTATGGATGAACTCAAATATGCTGGCAAGGGGGATATGGCAGCTGCCTGTGTAACCACAGAATTTTGCAGAAAGGATCAATACCAAAGGTCTGAAACGCTTTCCACCACTTAGGAGGACGTATTTCCCCACATCCGGTATCAATGAAACAGGTGATAACACATTTTTTGAAAGCTCGATCTCAACCTTTTGAAGGTCATCCCTGACTAAATCAAAAACATCTTCAAGTTCCATCTAAACCCCGTATCAATTAAAGATGCGAATATGCTCCCTAAAACTTTATACTGCTCTACATAAGGTTAACACATCTACCCTAACTCTCTCCGCCTTTGTTAACACTCTTGCACATTCATTAACGGTTGCGCCACTGGTATAAACATCATCAATTAATAAAATACTCTTGTCCTTAAATCTACTCTTATTAGAAAGGGAAAAGACCCCTTTAACATTCCTTTCTCTTTCTTTCTTGCTGAGATTAATCTGGGGTGACTCCCATTTAATCCTTTTAAGGCTCATGTAATCAATGGGAATCCCGTATCTCTTTCCTATGTATCTAGCTAAGAAAAGAGCCTGGTTAAACCCCCTTTCTCTTAATCTTTTAAAATGAAGAGGAACAGGGATTAAAAAGTCATAGGATTTGAAATCAATAGAACCGAGATGATGACCCACCATAAGAGCACCTAAGGGTTTGGCCAGGAGAGTCTTTTTATTGTACTTAAGCCGATGGGTAGCCTCTTGCAGCACCCCTTCATAAACCCCAACTGCTCTGGCTTTAGTGAAGTATACCCTGGAGGTTAAACAAGTCCCGCAAAGATGATCTCTTCCTATAACAGAGTTAAAAGGGATACCACATTTAAGACAAATCGGAGATGAAATGTACCTTATGCTCGAAAGACATGGTTCACAAATCCCCTGGAGCTGTGTATTGATAATGTCTTTTTCACAGATAAGGCATCTTGGAGGAAAGAAGAAATCCAAGAAGGCATTAAAGAACTGTACCATAACTTATTACTTAGCCGTTAACTTCGACTCTTGGAACATCAACCCAGAGACCTTCTAAATCATAGAACTCTCTAATTGGATCATAAAATACATGTACGATAACATCATCATAATCTAATAGTACCCATTTCGCCGCAGAAAATCCCTCAATACCCAAGGGGTATATTCCTTTTTTTTTCAAACTCTCTTCTATCGAATAGGCAATTCCTCGAACCTGACGATCTGATCTTCCGCTACATATTATAAAGTAATCAGCTATTGAAGATAGCTCTTTTATTTCTAATACTACTAAATTTAAAGCCTTCTTGTCTAAAGCGGCATTGGCACAAAGCAGGGATTTCTCCTTCGAGTCTAAAACCATTCACCCTCCCTAGAATTATATAAACCCTTTATTTCATCCTCCTTTAATCGCCCTATATGGTGACTACTCACGTAGTCAGGCTGAAGCTGTTTAGACTGAAGGCTGAAGTGGTCAGAATAGTGCGGTTGCCGCGCTTTGGCGGAGAAACAGCAGACTCTCGTGCCAAACATGGCTTCAAAATGCGCCGTATTCCCGCTTTTCCTGACAGTCTTCAGTCTTCAGCCTCCCTACCTGAGTAGTAGTTACCCTATATGATTGAATATCATAGAGCAACATACATCAAAAATCAAGGTCTAAAATTGTTAATAGTGCACTGTTTCTGAATTGTCAACACTTTTTGAGGAACACATCTTGACGAGCAAACCAATTTGCCCTTAACGTAAGGATATGCGATAATATAAAAGGGACTACTGTGATTTACAGAAAGATACTTGGGGTATAGAAAAATCAATCAATATGGTAGCTGGCTCACGTCCTGGGCTGGCAGCTCTTGTGTCTTTTACAGGAGGGACGATTACAAACAGGCAGGAAAACAAGCAAGAAGTCTCTTCCTCTATTTTGACTACATATATTTCACGTTTATTTGGGGGCTGTACTAACAGCCTCTCTCTTTTTTTGCTGTCCAGAAGCTCTCTTCTTGGGCTTTTGAACATTTTCTTCAGGAATTAATTCTATGAGGGAAAGGGGGGCATTATCTCCATGCCTTCTACCTACTTTAAAAATTCTCGTATATCCGCCATTTCTACTCTGATATCGAGGGGCGATCTGATCAAACAAATTCTTTGCTATCTTCTTATCACTAATAACTCTTAAAACCTGCCTTCTTGAATGTAAATCCCCTTTTTCCCCCAGAGTGACTATTTTTTCAGCAATCTTTCTTAATTCTTTTGCTTTGGCATCGGTAGTCTCTATCTTCTCATGTTCAAACAGGGAAGTAAGCATATTCCTAAACATAGCTTTACGATGACTAGAGGTACGCCCCAATTTTCTTCCAGCTTTTTGATGTCTCATTCTGTCGATTCCTTTTCATTCTCAATCTTTTCATCTGGTGGCTGAAAATCCGGCAATTTCATCCCTAAAAACAATCCCATTTCTCCTAAAATATCTTTTATCTCATTTAAGGATTTTCTCCCAAAGTTTCTGGTCTTTAACATTTCAGCCTCGGTTTTTTGAACCAATTCACCAATATATCTTATATCAGCATTTTTCAGACAGTTGGCTGAACGCACCGAAAGTTCTAATTCATCAACACCTCTGTATAAGTTCTCGTTGAACTTCACTTTATCTTTATCGTCTGTTGCTTCCTCTTTCTCTTTAGGTTCTTCAGCTTCGTCAAGGTTTATAAAGAGGTTCAGTTGTTCTTTCAATATCTTCGCAGCATATGCAATTGCATCCTCTGGCGATACACTGCCATCGGTCCAGACCTCCATTGTAAGTTTATCATAATCAGCCCTTTGCCCTACCCTTGCATGACTCACTGAATAGTTAACCTTTTTAATAGGAGAAAAGATCGCATCTATAGGAATGGTACCTACAGGTTGGTTTTCTTCCTTGTTCTTTTCTGCAGGAACGTATCCCCTGCCTTTCTTAACAACCATTTCCATTCTGAGTTTGGCACCTTTTGATAATGCAGCAATATGCAAATCAGGATTTATAATATCCACATTGTTGTTTGTAATAATATCAGAGGCCTTGACCTCACCCTCTTTAGTAGTATCAATCCAGATTGTTTCCGGGCCGTCTGAATGGAGCTTGACAAGAACTTCTTTTAAATTGAGGATAATATCAGTTACATCCTCTCTAACACCAGGGATAGTTGAAAACTCATGCAGCACTCCATCGATTTTGACAGATACAATGGCCGCACCTAAAATAGATGATAACAGAACTCTCCGCAGAGAATTCCCAAGAGTAATTCCAAAACCTCGTTCAAAAGGTTCCCCAACAAATTTACTGTAACACTTTGTAACTGTTTCGGTGTCAATCTCCAGCCCTTTAGGACTTATTAATCTCTGCCAGTTATTGGACATCTTTACCCCGCGTTAAGTTAACTTTAATCGTTTAAAAATTACCTTTTTGCCTACCGATTCTGTGGTTATAGTTATTTTGAATATAGTTCTACAATCAGCCGTTCTTGAATTGGCATCGTTAGATCCTCCCTGGAAGGCAAAGAAACTATCTTTCCCTTAACATTTTCCTTATCCAATTCTAACCAATGGGGCACACCACGGCGCGCCACAGCCTCCAGAGATTCAACAATCCTGGGGATTTTTCTACTCTTTTCCCTCACCTCTACAATTTCCCCCGGACTAACCAGATAAGAAGGAATATTTACTTTTCTCCCATTAACCAAAAAGTGACTATGTCTTATCAGTTGCCTTGCCTCACTGCGGGAACTGGCAAATCCTAAACGAAAGACCATGTTGTCCATTCTTCTTTCAAGAAAGAGCAACAGGTTCTCACCGGTTATGCCCTTCATCTTATCAGCCTTCTCAAAATACCTTCGGAACTGATTTTCTAGAATACCGTAAATTCTTTTTACCTTCTGCTTCTCACGAAGCTGAATACCATAATCCGAATGTTTGCTACGGCTCTGTCCATGCTGACCCGGGGGATAACCTTTCCTTTCAAAAGCGCACTTATCCGAATAACACCTATCACCCTTTAAGTACAACTTCAAATTTTCTCTTCTGCACAACCTGCAAACCGATCCTGTGTACCGAGCCAAACCGTGCCTCCTTTATACCCTTCTTCTCTTGGGTGGACGACACCCGTTATGAGGAATAGGAGTAACATCCCTGATTAAACTGACATTAAATCCCTTAGCCTGGAGAGTTCTCAAAGCAGATTCCCGACCAGCCCCCGGCCCTTTAATATAAACCTCTATATTTTTAACCCCATGCTCCATAGCTTTTTTTGCAACATCTTCCGCTGCTAACTGAGCAGCAAAGGGGGTACTCTTCCTTGAACCCTTATACCCCTGAGTTCCAGCACTAGACCAGGCTAACACGTTTCCGGTTAAATCGGTAATAGTTATTATGGTATTATTAAACGTCGCTTGGATATGTGCTATACCATTTTGGATATTTTTCTTTTCCTTTTTCTTCTTGACACCTTTTCCCTGTTTTGCCATCAAACCTCCTACTTTCTCTTGCTTCCAATTGCCCTGCGGGGTCCTTTTCTCGTTCTGGCATTGGTGCTGGTTCTTTGACCTCGAACAGGCAAAGAACGCCTATGGCGCAGCCCCCGATAACTACCCAGATCCATCAACCTCTTTATATTCATGGTGAGCTCCATCCGTAAGTCACCCTCTACTTTATGCTCACGATCAATTATCTCCCTTATTTTAGCCACCTCAGACTCTGTAATTTGATCGGATTTTATATCGGAACCAATCCCGGCCTTTTCGAGAATCTTTTTCGAGGTAGATCTGCCAATACCATAAATATAGGTTAATGCCACTTCCATCCTCTTGCCTCTAGGTAAATCAATCCCAGCAATTCTTGCCAATATATGTACCTCCCTAGCGTGAATGTCATTAGTCAATAGTCATTTGTCACTGGTAAAAGCGAAACTTTCCACACTTAACCAATGACCGATGACTAATGACCAGTGACGTTGCCTATAGCTATCCTTGTCTCTGTTTATGCCTTGGATTTTCACAGATTATTCTAATTACGCCCTTACGTCTCACTATTTTACATTTATCGCATCTTTTCTTTACTGAGGCTTTCACCTTCATCTTAACCACACCACCCTTTGCAAAAAAGATAAGCATTCAGTTATCAGCCTTCGTCTTATTTCTAGTGGAATGTCCCTTTAATACCTTTACTATGAATTACTATAAATATTCCCTCCCCCTTGATGGGGGAGGGGCAGGGATGAAGAATCGCTATGTTGCCCCCTCCCCTTAATCCCCTCCCACCAAGGGAGGGGAAACATTTTTGGTAAAGTTATTTATGAGTCAAAGCACTAGCTGTTGAACGCTTACAGTTCATTTGGAACGGTAAGTAATCCGCCCCCTATTAAGGTCATAAGGTGATAATTCAACTGTAACCCTATCACCTGGAAGTATCTTAATATAGTGCATCCTCATCTTACCAGAGATATGAGCCAAAACCTTATGGCCGTTTTCCAATTCTACTCTAAACATCGCGTTGGGTAGAGTTTCTAAGACCGTCCCTTCTACCTCAATCGCTTCCTCTTTTGGCATAAAACCTCAACCTGGTGATCTATCCCCGTTCAATAATGTCTGTAATCCTCTGAAAAACCTCGTCTATCTTCCCAAGCCCATTAATGGCCCTGGATGTGTTCTTTTTCTGATAAAATTCAACTACAGGGGCAGTTTGTTGATGATAAACCTTTAACCTGCTCTTTATAGTATCCTCCCTGTCGTCATCTCTCTGGTAGAGTTCCCCTTTACACTTATTGCAGACATCTTTATTTTTAGGCGGATCAAAGACGACATGGTACCCTTTTCCACATTTTCTACAGGTTCTCCTACCCGTGAGTCTCTTTAACAGCTCTTCATCGTCTATCTCAATATTGATTAAGTATTCAATCTTTAAACCCATCTTCTCTAAAATAACGCCTAATGCCTCAGCCTGCGCTACTGTCCGGGGAAATCCGTCTAAAATAAACCCCCCTTTACAGTCAGGTTTTTTTAACCTTTCTTCAATTATCCCTATAACAACCTCATCTGGAAGCAGAGCACCCTTATCCATGAAACCCTTTGCCTGCTTCCCCAGGGGAGAACCCTCCTTAACCGCTTCTCTGAGTATGTCACCGGTTGAAATTTGAGGAATATTGTACTTGTCAACCAGCATCTTTGCTTGAGTGCCCTTTCCGGAACCAGGTGGACCTACTAATATTAGATGTCGAGTAGACATCTTTTCAACCTCCTTTGTTGGTTGTTAATGCCCCTCACAGAACCGTGCTTGAGG
>PFIF01000210.1:0-3121 GCA_002782605.1 Deltaproteobacteria bacterium CG_4_8_14_3_um_filter_43_13
GCCCGAAGGGCGAGTTTCTGAAAATGCCTGAAGCGAGTCATAGATGGGTCAAAAAACCTGAACCAGAGAGCGGAAAAGGGAATTTTTCAGTGTGAACTATTTAGTTGAATGTCCACCCGCCGCTTACGGATAGGGTCTGTCCGTTCATGTAACTCCCATCGTCACTGACCAGGAACATCACAGCTCCGGCGATATCCGAAGGTTCTCCGCTTCTTCCCATGGGAATGGTCTTTTCAAAGTCATCGAAGTACTCTTTGGGGTATATCTTGAGGAGAAACTCGTTCATTATCAATCCTGGTGCAATACAATTGACGCTTATGTTGTGTTTTGCCACCTCTCTGCACAAGCTCCGGGTAAGGCCTACAATACCTGCTTTTGCAGCAGTGTAGGGAACCTCGCCATCCTCGGAACCCACATATATTATTGAAGAAGATAGATTGACGATCTTCCCGTACTTCTGCTCGATCATACTGGGAAGGACAGCCTTACAACACAAATACGTGGCTTTCAGATTAACGTCTATTACAAAATCCCATACATCTTCATCCAAGTCAACGAGTTGTTCCAGCTTGTTCCCACCGGCGTTGTTGATCAGGATATCAACCCTTCCGAACTTCTCTATGGTTTTCTTAACCATGTTGTCAACCTGATCCTTCTTTGTAACATCACAGACGACACCAAGGGCATCCTTCCCTGTTTCAGCCTTGATCTTATCTGCTACCTCAAACGGCCTCTTGGGATGGGCATCACTTACAACAACATTTGCCCCTTCTCTGGCAAGCCGCCATGATACACCCTGACCAATGCCTGCCCCTGCGGCGCCTGTTACTATTGCAATCTTTCCTTCCAGTCTCATCTCTTCCCTCCTTAAACAGATTGTTTTTTGTTATCAGTTCATCTAATTTGATTTATGTAACCTGTTATCTCTTCCCATTCATTCCATCCGATTCTTTTTTACCTCCATTTGCTTTTTTTATCACTCCACAAACAACTTGCGTAACTATCAGGACTATTTTTCAGCAGTTGTTGAAAATTACATCATTGTATACCCACCACTCACACTCAGCGTTTGACCTGTAATGTGGCCTGCACGGCTGGAAGCTATGAATACAACAGCATTTGCAATGTCTTCAGGTGTACCTAGCTTCCTCAAAGGATACGCCTTCTTCGCCCTCTCCTGGGCTTCAGGGGTAAACACCTCTGCTTCTTCTCCTTTCCAGAGGCTCTTCTCACCACATTCTTCGATCCTTCCAGGGGTAAGCCCCGGACACACTACATTGAGCCTTATGCCAAAACGCCCCACTTCTCTGGCCACAGCCTTTGTTAGCGCTATAACACCCCCTTTGCACCCTGCATATACGGCCTCTCTATACTCACCCATCCTGCCGGCATCAGACCCTATGCTGACGATGCTCCCCCGCTTCTTTTCTACCATGTGATCGAGTACCGCCCGGATGCCGTTTATCACCCCCCAGTAGTTAATGGCTATCTCCTGCTCCCATTCACTCCTGGGCTTCTCCATGAAGAGTCGATCCATGGCCCAACCGGCATTATTAATCCAAATATCTATGGAGCCAAGTTCGTCAAGTGCCTTCTTCACGACACTCTGCACACTATCCCAGTTGCTAACGTCCGCTTTTGTGGCAAGGCCTTTAACACCGTGCTTCGTCAGGTCGGCCGCCGTCTTCTGTGCCTGTCCTTCATCCCAGTCGCCGATGAGGACGTTCGCCTTCTCTTCAGCAAATTGCAGAGAGATCGCTCTCCCGATGTTTGAAGCGCCTCCCATAACTACTACGTTCTTTCCTGCTAACCCTAAATCCATTTTAACTTCTCCTTTCTTTTTGCAATACTTGATATTTCAAGACCTGTTTTAAATTCTATCGCAGTTTCCTCCGATAAACAAAAAGACTAAATTTCATCCCCCCCTTCCTGGATCAACCTTGATGGCTTCGTAAAAAGTCTATCAACAAACTCATTCTAAACATCTACAACCCAAGCTCTCTGCCTCAAATTTAAATGCCCATTAATCTCGCAATAACCTCGTGCTGTATCTCTGATGTCCCTTCAAAGATCGTTCCTGCCTTTGCGTCCCTGAAGTAGCGTTCAACAGGATACTCTTTCATGTAGCCGTAACCTCCGTGAAGTTGTGCTGCCTGACCTGTAATACGACAGGCGGCCTCGCTTGCAAAGAGCTTTGCCATCGATGCCTCTTTTGCAAATGGTCTCTTCTGATCACAGAGCCATGCGGCCTTGTAAACAAGGAGTTTAGATGTCTCAACCATCATCCCCATCTCCACAAGCTTAAACCGATTGACCTGGAACTTGCAGATAGGTCTCCCAAATGCCACCCTCTCCTTAGAATAAGCCATTGCAGCTTCAAAAGCGGCCTGTGCTACCCCTGCAATCATTGCCGCTACAGAGATTCGACTCTCATTAAGAGACTCCATTAGTGCCGGAAACCCCCCTTCGGGCGGTCCTATTAAGCATTCTTCGGAAACACGGCAATCCTCAAAGACTATCTCTCCTGTCTCTGCACAATGGAGCCCCATCTTTTCCAACTTTCCCATGTTCTTCAAACCGGGTGCATCCTTATCAACTATAAAAATCGCTATCCCCTTTATCCCTCTACTCCTATCGGTGCTGGCTGAAATCGTAATATAATCGGCAAACGGGCCATTTGTAACAAACATTTTTGTCCCTTTTATAACATAACTACCACCGTCCCTTTTAGCTGTAGTTTCAATATTGGCAGAATCAGAGCCGGCATTGGGTTCTGTCATCCCGAATGCAAATGTCTTCTCACCCGAAATAGCGAATGGAAAGTACTTATCTTTTTGTTCTTCGCTTCCAAAGACTTTTACAGGAAAAGTAGACAACATCTGTGAGGAAAGGGAGGCACTAAATCCCATAGATATCCTTCCGATCTCCAAATTGATTATAGCATCGCAGACCTTATCCGCCCCTGCCCCTCCGTACTTTTCCTCATAGGTAACGCAAAGGTAGCCCTGAGCACCCATCTTGGGGAACAACTCTAAAGGAAAGGTGTTTGTTTCCTCCGCCTTCTCCACAAGCGGGGCCATCTCTTTAAGGGCAAACCTCCTTATCGAATCCTGAAAGATCT
>PFIF01000210.1:3141-8793 GCA_002782605.1 Deltaproteobacteria bacterium CG_4_8_14_3_um_filter_43_13
AAGTTCACTTCAATCTCCCATCCCTTACCTATCCTTAAAGACAGGCTTCCTCTTTTCCAGGAAAGCCCTTACCCCCTCCTTTAGACCCTGTCTGATCCCAGGACTCAGGGCATTCAGTTTCTTCTGGTCATCAAGGGTCAATATGGCAACCCTGTCTTTCTTCTCATACAACACATTACCAAACCTCATAACACCCTCCTTTTGTTAGGGTTGTACCTAAATCCCGTCAGAAAAGGATTTTCTAATGGGATAAATATTAAATCTTTGACCAAAAATTCGATTCCCTTACGGCTTCCGCCATCCGGTAATGGGAATAAATACTTCTTTGTCAATATCCGCCTTGTACATCCTGGAATAACTGTTTGCCTTATGGCTCTTTGAGGTATATGTAACAGGACCGCTTATACCGCCGAAATCAACTTCTCTGAAGGTCTCAAGGGCATCCACTAAAGTCTCGGCATTGAGGTTCCTCCCCGCCCTCTTCAATGCCTCAACATATATGTTTGTTTGAAGCCATCCCAGGGTATAGAATTTAGGGTATAATTTGTTGTGTTGCTTCTCTGTCCCAGGGTGGTATTTCAAGGTTATCTCCCTCATCCTTGCAATACCAGGCTCATCCTCATACCACGAACTGTAACAATGGTTGCCTAAATATGTTGTGATCTCTGAACCTTTAAGCATCTTAATGGCATCTTCGGTACACGCGCCATAGGTGCCAATAAAATTGGTCTTTAACCTGTATTTCTTTGAATCCTTAAAAAATGCAATCGTGGTTATTACGTAGCCCTGATTGATAACGTAATCAGGTTTTGCTCTTTTTAGATTCATAATGACAGAGGTGGCATCAATATCGCCCACGTTAAGCACTTCTTCAGTCACCATCTTAATCCCGTAGCGTTTTGCATTCTCCCTTGCTGCATCTATCGCCATTTTTCCATATTCATTATCCGGATAGACAAAGGCTATCCTTGGGTTCCTCAACTTCAGGTCTTTCATGATATAATCGAAGACCACGGCCTGTTGATCCCCATAGAGGGATGCAACAGTGAAGTTGTAACGCTTGAAGGGCTCAATTATCTTTTCGCCGAGTGTAACGCTTATAATCGGTATCTTCTCTTTTTCAGCCTGTCCCATTAGCGCAACCAGCTGTGAACTGGCCGTTGGCCCCTGTAGGTAAAGTACCCTGTCCTTAAAAACCAGTTTTTTGAATGCTGCGATGGCGGATGGAACCAGATACCGGTCATCCTCAACAATCATCTTTATATTTCTGCCGTGGATACCTCCGCTATCATTGACGTACTTGTAATATGTTTTTATAGCATTGTAGATAGGATAGGCATCATTGGCCGCAGGCCCAGTGAGGGCAATCAATTCTCCAATATTTATCGTGTTATCCGTAACCCCCCTCACTTCTCCGGCATACCCGGAAATATTTCCTGAAAACAATGTTAAGACCATTGCCAAAAGACATGTAAGTACCAACCTGCATCTCCTGGTCAACTTTTCTCTTTTCATAGCATTTTCCTCCTTTTTATGAGTTGCATCCCTCATTAACCCAACTTCTGAGGAATATTTAAAAACTTTTGGGCTTACGACAATAATGACCTTGCCACCACAACCCTTTGGATCTGGTTGGTCCCCTCAAATATCTGAAAGCACTTGGCGTCTCTCATCATCCTTTCAACAGGATATTCCTGCGTATATCCATACCCTCCAAGAATCTGGACTGCATCTGTGGTCACCTTCATAGCCATGTCACTGCTAAAGTATTTAGCCATGGAAGCAAGCATCATGCTCTCTCTATTACGATTCAAGGCAATGGTAGCGGCCCTGTATACCAGATACCTGGCTGCCTCAATGTGGGTTGCCATATCCGCCAGCATAAACTGTATCCCTTGAAACTCACAAATAGGCTTTCCAAATTGAATCCTTTGCTTTGCGTAACCTACGGCATAATCGAGGGCACCCTGAGCCAGGCCCACACCCATGGCAGCCACTATTGGGCGGCTCTCATCCAGGGTATGCATAACGTCCTTAAACCCACCACCCTCTTTGCCGAGGAGGTTCTCCCGAGGGATACGACAGTCCTCAAAGACCACCTCGCATGAGGCAATGCCCTTTATACCCATCATCTTTTCCTTTTTAGAGATAATTCGGCCTGGAGCTCCCTTCTCAACCACGAATGTGCTAAGCCCACTTGCACCTTTGCCTGGATCGGTTTTGGCATAGACCGTGGTCACATCAGCCTGGTCACCGATCGAATGGAACCGTTTTGTGCCATTCAGAATATAATAATCACCTTCAAGTACTGCAGTTGTTTTTATAGCAGAAACATCAGACCCTGCGTCCGGCTCGGTAATAGCTATAGCATAGATCCATTCACCGCTTGCCAGTTTAGGGAGGTACTTGGCCTTCTGCTCGTGACTGCCGGCCAGTCTAAAGGCTGCAGAAGCAAGGGATAAAGGAGGACCTACGAGAACAGCCATAGTTCCACTAACCCTGCTGATCTCTTCAGTAGCCAGACAGCAGGTCAAAAGGTCCCCTCCGGATCCACCATACTCTTCGGGAAAGAATATGGCCTGGATACCAATCTCACTGAGGGTTTTGTACACATCACGCGGAAATTCATCCTTCTCATCAATTTCAGCCGCTCTCGGTGCTACTTTCTCTTCCAAAAAGCTCCTTAAAGACTTCCGAAACATCTCTTGCTCTTCTGTAAGTTGAAATGGCATACGTTTTATCCTCCTACATACTCGTCATTTTCCCCCTTCGTGACCTCACCTTAAATCCATCTCCTTTTTTCTTTCCTTGCCTCCAGAACCTCGAAGAATGCGTTTAGCCTGGTGTCTATCTGGGCTTCGGAGAACATTTTCCCATCGGCCATATCGGCTTCGAGGGTAATTCCAGGTATACCGTACCTTCTCTCCATCTGATTCAACATGGTCATCTGCCCTTTCCAGATCCTGCAGCTTTTCGCTGTAAAGAAGATTATCCCATCGATATTGTATTCCGGTACTATCTTATCCATAAGGGACAGACCGGGTTTTGCCATATTATTCCCAAGCATAGTTCCGGTGTAAAGTGCCTTCACAAATGTACGAACCGGATCCCCCTCAGGATCGATAAGATCTGGTCGAGGAAACATCTCCCAGGGATACCTCCCAGAAATCGGATTGGCACCATAGCTGGTAATCTTACGGGCGAATTGCCCCAAAAACCCCCACGGAAGCCATCCATCCCAAAAAACCCGATACTTCTCCTCTGGAGATATAGCGGATATGTTGTTTTTAGCCCGATCTTCCAACTCTGCCTTGAGTTTCTCGTAATACGGCACGGTCTCTGGTTTTCCCATTAAATAGATTACCGGGGCAAGACTAACCCCATAATCCCATAATGTCCAGGGAGATGGGACCTTTTTGAAATACTCTAAACACTCATTTCGTATTGTTGCAACCTTTTTCAGCACAGTAAGTATCTCTCTCATCCGATCATAGTTAAAGGGTTTACCACATACCTCTTCCATCTTAGGAATAAGCACTTCCTTGAATTGCCTCTCCACGAATGGTTCCAAAAATGAATAGTCGGATTCCTGATAGGGGGTCATTAACTCTATGCCAACAACCTCAATACCAAATTTACGATAAAGAGCCTCGGCATAGTGAGACATCTCAGGACAAACCCTACCCGCAATCATTAAATCAGGTATAGGAAGTATAACGTCCTCTTTTACGGGTATCCCATTCTTGACTGCCTCGGCCATCCCCATATGGAGCCTGTGGTATGAGCATGTATCCGGAAGTTCACCAGTATTTTCAGCTATTTCAAGGATCTGCTCTGCCGCCTTCCTCCCTGCACAATAGGCTGAATACCCTGCCATAAAGTGACATTTCATATCCATGGCATACGCAAATATAAAAGGAACCCCGGAACACCACGCAACCTTCTCTCCCCTCTCCTTCGCAGTTCTCAACTCCTCCCAGTGTTTGTCAACCATAGGGCCCATCAACCCTGTCGTAGCTAACCTGTTAATTTTAAACTGTTGCCTCATTTAAGCACCTCCTTTAATAACTTCGATAAAGGCCTGAAGTCTGGTTCTCACCTGTTCCAAAGATACTATCTCATGCTCCACCTCAAGCAAGACTTCCGGGATGCCCTCTTTGTCAAACCTCCGCCTTATATCAGGATAATAGCATAGGTGTGGGGGACAGTATTTTATGAGTAAACTGACCATACCTTTGGCACTGTTCTCCTTCACCTTGTCCACCATATAATCTGTCCATAGAGTATTCCAATCCCCCATTGTTGGATCTGGTGGTGTTTTCTTCATATAACGGTCGGCCAGGGATTCTAAAGGGTTGTCACCAAGTGTAACGTCATTTGCAAAGTACCTGGAACCAGTGTATATGTCGTCATCAACTACTACCATCCCTGTCTCCTCAATTAAATCAAGGATAGCCGTATGGGGGGTCTGGCAAAGACCGCCACTCAAGACGACCCTAATTTTATCACCGGTAAGCTCCTTTCTCCCTTCCAGCTCAGGTAAGAGACTCTCCAATAGACTGTTATGCTCCTCTTTGTCCATTAACATGCTGGAGTGAACGATAGCCAGCATCTCCCTTGCCTTAATCGTCCCCGGCCTCTTTTTTCTCAGTTCATATATCCTCTTCAAAAGAGAGCGATTCTTATTGTAGATTTCGATACTATTATTGAGGGATTCATTGGTGATCTCCTGCCCACTCCATTCTTCTAGCCTCTGCTTCATCCTTTTTAACTCTTGAATCAAAAAATCCCGAAAAGGGATACCAGGATATAGAGGCGGTAAGTACAAATACAGGAAATGGGAAGGAGGGGCATTCAACTCTATGGTGGAGGGTATCTCCTCAGCCTGAAGACATGATCGGTAGAATATCATGCCATCCATAAAATTCAGTTTTTCCTTCATAACATCATCGATAAAACTCCTTGTCAAACCACAATTGAAGTTGTGTACATAGGAATGCCCCAGAGTAACCGCCTCGTTACCCCTCCACATCACCACCGGAAGCATACCGGAAGCATGGATGATTTCCTCTGGAATACGCATAGGGAAACAACCGATAATTTTTCTACCTGTATCCTGTTTCCACGTGGTCAAAGCGGTATAGGGATCTGTCGACACCGCTGCAAACCTGCTTAAGACTTTTTCCATGACGATATTCCTCCTTTATGCTGAATTCTTGAAATTGCTATGAAAAGATTATTACACTTGTGCCACTTTGGCGCTTTTTCTCAATCTTCTTCCAATAATCTCTTCAGCAAGATCAGTACAATAAGATATCTTGTCAAGATCAATACCTGTAAATACCCCCATCTCTTCAAACATAAATACTAGATCTTCCGTGGGGATATCCCATGACCCACCTGGCATATCCGGTGCAGCCCCAATCCCGCCGATTGCAGCATCAAATACTCCTATATCTTCCTCAAGGGCTGCAAATACATTCGCTATCCCCATTCCTCTAATATCATGAAAATGTACCCCAAAGGTTATATGAGGCAGTTCCCTTTTTAAATGACCCAGCCTTTTCCTGACCTCTTTAGGATTTGCCACACCATGTGTATCCGTCAAGCAAATCTCATAGCAACCCAGCTTATTCAACTTTAATGACATTT
>PFIF01000177.1 GCA_002782605.1 Deltaproteobacteria bacterium CG_4_8_14_3_um_filter_43_13
AAAAATGAAAAATTTCCTTTGGAGCGAACATGAGCAGGATTTTTGGGGCACCCATCTTGACGAAGCGGAAGATAAGCATTTTCAGGTGTTTGAGCCCGCTTGTCTGCGTGCTACGCACAGGCAGGAAGGGCGAGTTTCTGAAAATGCCTGAAGCGAGTCATAGATGGGTCAAAAAACCTGACCCAGAGAGCGGAAAAGGGAATTTTTCAGTGTGAACTAATTATCTTTTTTCTTACATATCCCATCAATCCCCCGCTCTGGACTAATTCCTGCATGAAAGGTGGAATTGATTGACAATTGAAGGTTTTATGCCTTGTATGATTTATAATCTCTCCCCTGTCGAGGTCTATCTCTACCTCATCTCCAGCCTCTGTAACATCAACGGCATTGGGACATTCCATTATAGGAAGGGCCATGTTAAAAGAGTTTCGGTAGAATATCCTGGCAAAACTTCTGGCAACCACACAGGATATCCCCGCTGCTTTTATGGCAATAGGGGCGTGTTCTCTCGACGATCCACAACCGAAGTTTTTCCCGGCAAATATGATATCCCCATATTTTACCCTATCGGTAAAGGATGAATCAACATCTTCCATGCAGTGTTTTGCCAGTTCTTCCGGATCAGAGGTATTCAAGTAACGTGCAGGTATGATAGCATCGGTGTCAACATCTGATCCAAATTTCCAGACCTTCCCCTTAAATTTCATCTATTTCTCCTGGGTTTTGGAGTTCTTCCGGGCTCCCTATCCTTCCGAGGACGGCCGAAGCCGCTGCTATTGCTGGATTTGTCAGATAGACTTCACTCTCAGGGTCTCCCATCCTTCCCACGAAGTTTCTGTTCGTTGTAGCCACTGCCCGCTCTCCCCTGGCGAGTACCCCCATATGGCCACCAAGACAGGGACCACAGGTTGGGGTGCTGATAGCGGCGTTGGCATCCAGAAAAATGTCAAAAAGCCCCTCTTTCATACTCTGCCTATAGACCCACTGGGTAGCCGGGATAATTATTAACCGGGTATAGGGGGCTGCCTTTCTGCCCTTTAAAATACGAGCTGCTGTCCTCATATCTTCCAGCCTTCCATTGGTACATGATCCAATTACCACCTGGTCTATGGGGATATTTCCTACTTCACTGACCCCTTTCACATTTTCCGGGAGATGAGGAAATGCCACCTGAGGCTCTATCCCTGATACGTTGTATTCTCTTACATCACAGTAACTGGCATCCTTATCACTGGAATAGAATTTATACTCCCTCTTAGCTTTATTAGCCACATACTCTTCTGTTATTTTATCAGGGACAATTATGCCATTCTTCCCCCCGGCCTCTATCGCCATATTGGCCATGGTAAACCTGGATGCCATTGGTAGATTTTCTATAACATCGCCTGTAAATTCCATGGCCTTATAAAGGGCTCCGTCTACCCCAATATCCCCTATTGTATACAGGATAAGATCCTTTCCACTCACCCACCTGTTTAGTTTCCCTGTATAAACAAACTTAATTGTTTCAGGAACCCTTAACCATGCCTCCCCAGAAATCATTGCTGCTGCCAGGTCAGTGCTGCCAACTCCGGTAGAAAAAGCACCCAGTGCGCCATATGTACATGTATGACTGTCAGCGCCTATCACCAGATCCCCTGGTAGGACTATCCCTTTCTCTGGGAGAAGGACATGCTCGATCCCCATCTCTCCCACTTCATAATAGTAGATTAGATCCTGCTCTTTAGCGAAATCCCGTAATAACTTGGACTGATTGGCGGATTTAATATCCTTATTCGGGACAAAGTGGTCTGAAATCAGTACAATCTTTTCCCTGTCAAATACCTTTAATGCCCCTGCCTTTTTGAACTCATTGATGGCAATTGGAGCCGTGATGTCATTTCCCAGGGCGATATCTACTCTTACATTGATTATCTGTCCTGGTTCAACCTCACGCTCAGAAGCATGTTCAGCAAGTATCTTCTCTGTAATGGTCATTCCCATCAAGCTGACCCTTTCATCCAAAACTCGGTTTTAAATCCATCAAATTATTGACTAGCTGAAAAAGGGATTTTTTAATAGCGTAGTGAAAGTTCTTTGGTTTTTAGACAAAGCGAAAAGAGATTTAGACAGTAAGCTGTTGACTAGTTACTGTATTACAATAGGATTCTTCTTCCTATACTCAAGTCTATTAAGGGCATTCACAAATGCCTTAGCACTTGCCATAATGATATCTGTATCTGCACCCTGCCCGGTTACCTGAACGCCATTCTCCTCTAATCTAACTGTAACCTCTCCAAGTGCATCAGTCCCTCCGGTGATGGAGTTTACAGAGTATCGCACCAATTTGCTTTCTGTCCCCGTAATCTTTGAGATGGCTTTAAAGGTGGCGTCCACAGGCCCCCCCCCAAATCCAGCCTCCTGGACAATCTCTCCTCCTACCTCAATCTGAACTGTAGCTACTGGCACAGTGACACTCCCGCTGATTACATTCAGATATATTAATTTATAGGTGTCTGGAATTCTTAAGATTTCGTCTATGATTATGGCCTCTATATCCGCATCAAAGACCGTTTTCTTTTTGTCGGCTAATTTCTTAAAGCGCTTAAATGCAAGGTTAAGGTTTTCCTCTGACAATTCATACCCAATTTGCCTCAGTCTTTCACGAAATGCGTGTCTCCCTGAATGCTTGCCTAAGACCAAGGTGCTTTGAGATACACCTATAGATTCCGGGGTCATTATCTCGTAGGTTGTCTTCTCCTTCAAGACTCCATCTTGATGTATCCCGGCTTCATGCGCAAATGCATTGCTGCCGACAATGGCCTTATTTGGTTGTACAGGGACACCAGTAATATGAGCAAGCAGCCTGCTTGTGTTGTATATGTGTTCTGTACGAATATTGGTATCACATTTGTGGAAGTCTTTTCTCGTTCTAAGGGCCATTACAATCTCTTCTAAAGAGGCATTTCCTGCCCTCTCGCCTATGCCGTTTATAGCGCATTCAACCTTCCTGGCCCCATTTTTAATTCCAGCCAGAGTATTTGCCACAGCCAGGCCAAGATCGTTATGGCAGTGGATACTTATACAGGCCTTGTCGATATTTGGCACCCTTTCCCTGATATGCTTTATCAATGAGCCGAACTCCTCCGGTATGGCATAGCCAACCGTGTCGGGAATATTGATAGTTGTTGCTCCCGCGTCTATCACTGCCTCAAATATCCTGCATAGGTAGTCTACATCGCTTCGGGTTGCGTCTTCGGCAGAGAATTCAACATTTGTTGTGTATCCTTTGGCATGTTTTACAGCCCTCACTGCAGCATCCAGTACCTCTTCTTTACTCTTCATTAATTTATATTTAAGGTGTATATCCGATGTAGCAATAACAATATGGATAAGGGGATTCTCTGCGTATTGTAACGCCTCCCATGCCCTATCAATATCTTCAATATCTGTACGGGCAAGACCGGCGATCTGGGGTTTCCTGATGTTCTTGGCAATCTCTCTAACTGCTACAAAATCCCCTTCTGAGCTGATGGGAAACCCGGCTTCAATAATGTCCACATTGAGCTTTTCCAGTTGCTCCGCCACTCTTAGCTTTTCAGCAACATTCATGCTGAAACCAGGCGACTGTTCACCATCCCTCAATGTAGTATCGAATATCCTGATAATCTCTGTCATAATCTTTGCCCCCATGATCTAAAGATCTACACTCTCACTCTCTTTCTCGCTCAACTTTTCAGCTGCCTTTCTTCTCTGGTAGAATATCATAGTTACAGGACCAGATAGGACATAGGATAGAAAAAGGGTGAACAGCATAATCTGTGGCTTGGCTACGACGAGCATAAGGACAAGAACTAAGGTTACTAAAAAACTGAAAGGCCTCCTCTTCAGTAAACCGAGGTCTTTAAAGCTGTTGTACTTGACGCTGCTCACCATCAAAAATGAGAGCATATAGATCATAACCAGGACAGTTATGTGTTTAGTATCTTCATCATAACCAAGGTAATAAAAGAACAGTACTGTTGATGCTATAAGGCTTGCTGCTGCCGGTATGGGAAGTCCGTTAAACTTATCACCTTTAACATCACTTATCTGGACATTGAATCTGGCCAGTCGAAGTGCCCCACATGCTACGTAAAGAAAGGCTGCCAACCAACCAAACCTTCCAAATGGTACCAATGCCCACGAAAAGACAAGCAACCCTGGTGCTATCCCGAATGCCACCAAATCTGCGAGAGAGTCATATTCGATACCAAATCTGCTTGTGGTTCTGGTAAGTCTTGCAATTCTGCCGTCGAGCCCATCGAAGAGGAGCGAAACCAATATAGCACAGGCAGCATATTGAAACTTACCATCCAAAACCGAGACAATTGCATAAAACCCTGAGAGCAAACTCACAGTGGTAAAGAGATTCGGCAGCACATAGATGCCCCTTTTCATACTGTCTTTCTTTTCCTTTTTTCTTCTTCTCATGTCAAATACCCCAGTATTGTTTCTCCACACTTCACCCGTTGGCCGATCTTGACATCGATTTTAGTCTCTAGAGGCAAAAAGATGTCCACACGAGAACCAAAGCATATTAGACCAAATCTCTGCCCCCTTACTACGATATCTCCCTTTTTAATCCAACAGATAATCCTCCTTGCAACCAATCCGGCAATCTGGATAAAAAGGACCTTCTTGCCATCCTCTGTTTCCATGAGTAATGCGTTATGTTCATTTAACAGAGATGCCTTGTCAAAATTTGCTGAAAAGAACCTTCCTTTTCCATAAAATACGTCTGTTATTCTACCAGATGTTGGTATTCTATTTATATGAACATTAAAAATAGACATAAATATACTGATCTTAATTGTCTTTACGCCCAGGAACCGGTCTTCCAGGTACTCCCCTGCATGGATAACCTTACCGTCAGCCGGGGCTACTACAGAGCCTTCGCACTCTGGTATATTTCTTTTTGGATTACGGAAGAAGTATACCAGAAATAGATCGATTAAGATCAGCAGGAGAGTGATGTAAACTGGGAGTAAGAATCCAAGAACTATTGTAAGTATGGAAAGAGGGATAACAAGCAGAAGCCCCTCTTTGACAATAGGAAATTCCGTAAACCGCAAGGTTAACCCTTCTTTCCAATCCAGCCCATCATGCTGCGGAGTTTTTTCCCGACTACTTCTATAAGGTGTTCACCGTCCTGCTTTTTCAAGGCGTTATAGACAGGCCGGTTTGCCTGGTTCTCCAGTATCCATTCCCTGGCAAACTTCCCGTTTTGTACCTCTTCCAGGACCTTTTTCATCTCTTTTCTTGTGTCCTGATTGATTATCCTTCTTCCAACCATCAGGTCTCCGTATTCGGCAGTATCGCTCACTGAGTATCTCATATAACTGATTCCACCTTCATAAAACAGGTCCACGATGAGTTTCAGCTCATGAAGACATTCAAAATAGGCTATTTCCGGCTGATACCCGGCTTCAACCAGCGTATCGAAGCCCGCTCTGACTAATTCTGAAACACCTCCACACAGGACACATTGTTCACCAAAAAGGTCCGTTTCAGTCTCTTCCTTAAAGGTTGTTTCAATCACCCCTGCCCTGGCTGCTCCTATCCCTTTTGCATAGGCCAAAGCCGTATCTTTTGCCTTCCCGGTATAATCTTGAAAAATAGCCACCAAAGCCGGAACCCCAGCGCCTTTTTCATATTCTCTTCTCACTAAGTGCCCGGGGCCTTTAGGAGCTATCATAATTACATCTATATTGTTGGGTGGAACAATCTGGCCAAAATGTATGTTGAATCCATGAGAGAAGACCAGAGTCTTTCCTTTAGTTAAATTGGCTCTCACTTCATTTTGGTATAATTTGGCCTGGACATCATCCTGTGCCAGGATCTGTATCACATGAGCTTTAGCTGACGCATCCGATGCACTGATAGGCTTAAATCCATCCTCTATGGCCTTTTCATAGTTTGGTGTTCCTTTAAGTTCAGCAACTATTACATCAAGGCCACTATCCCTCAGGTTTTGAGCCTGGGCATGCCCTTGACTGCCATATCCAATAATAGCTATCTTTTTTTTCTTCAGGGTCTCTAACTTCGCATCTTTTTCATAGTATATAACCGCCATTGTTCCTCCTTTTTAAAACAGTCCTTTTAGACGCACACAATAAAACATTTAAATCCCCTTACTGCCCCGGGATATAGCCACCCTACCAGTCCGCACAACCTCTTTTATTCCCATAGGTTTAAGAAGATCTATTATTGCTCGAATCTTATTCTCATCCCCTGAGACTTCTATAGTGTATGACTTTGGGGTTACATCAACTATTTTCCCTCTAAAGATATCCGTAATCCTCAGGATTTCAGCCCTGGAAGATGATTCAGCCGTAACCTTTATCAGTATCATTTCCCTGTCAACATACTCACTGCCAAAAAAATCAACAACCTTGATTATGTCTACAAGTTTATTCAACTGTTTGGTTATCTGTTCTATAACCTGATCATTGCCCCTGGTTACTATAGTCATCCTTGAAACAGATGGGTCAAGGGTCTCTGCAACGCAAAGGCTCTCGATATTAAATCCCCTGCCGCTGAAGAGACCTGCTACCCTTGCCAGAACGCCAGGTTGATTCAAAACAAGGGCTGATATAGTATGTCTCATATCCAAAATCTCCCTCTCCATCAGACTAACAACATCTCCTTAAGGGGTGCGCCTACCGGAACCATTGGATACACATCCTCTTCCCGTTCTACCACAAAGTCCATAATAACGGCCTTGGAAATTGACAGGGCTTTTTCGATTGTTGGTACAACTTCCTCGGGTTTTGTAGCCCTCAAACCAACAGCCCCATAGGCTTCAGCTAGCTTAATAAAATCAGGGGAAACTTCTAAAGGGGTTTGGGAGTATCTTTTATTATGGAATAACCCCTGCCATTGTCGCACCATCCCCAAATATCGATTGTTTAAAATAGCTATCTTCACAGGCAGGTTGTATTGAGCCACTGTAGCCAATTCCTGAATGTTCATCTGTATGCTTCCGTCACCGGCTATATCTATAACTGTCTTTTCAGGGAACGCAATCTGCGCTCCTATAGCCGCAGGAAACCCATAACCCATGGTACCAAGCCCACCTGAAGTTAAAAGGGTTCGGGGTTTGGTGAAATGGTAGTACTGGGCAGTCCACATCTGATTTTGCCCAACCTCGGTAGAGATTATTGCATCTCCTTTGGTTATCTCGTAAATTTTCTCCACCACATATTGGGGTTTTATAACATCCTTTTGTTCATAAGCCAAAGGATACGTATTCTTCCATTTGAGAATCTGATCAAGCCATTCTCGACGGATGCTTGTCCAATCCTCTTTCTCCTCTTGAATCAACTTGTTGATCTTCTTTAAAACATCTTTTGCATCTCCTACTATGGGGATATGCACCCTGATGTTTTTACTGATAGATGTAGGATCAATATCAATATGGATTATCTTTGCATTAGGGGCAAACCCATCTATTTTCCCTGTGACCCGATCGTCAAAACGGGCACCAACGGCTATCAACAGATCACAATTGGTAACAGCCATATTTGCCCTGTAGGTTCCATGCATCCCCAACATTCCAAGTGAAAGGTCATCCACTCCAGGGAAACATCCCAAACCCATCAGTGTAGCAGTAACAGGGATGGAGAGAGTCCTGGCAAATGCTGTTAACTCCTCGGAGGCATCAGAAGAGATTACTCCTCCACCTGCATAGATTAGAGGTCTATTGGCCTTTAGTATCAATTTAAATGCCTTTTGAATCTGTCCGCGATGCCCTCGATAAGTAGGATTATAACTCTGCATATTAACACTTTCGGGATAATTAAACTCTGCTGAGTCGGCTATAACGTCTTTGGGCAAATCCACAAGTACCGGACCTGGTCTTCCTGTCCCCGCAATATAAAAGGCCTCTTTAATTGTCCTGGCCAATTCTTTTACGTCTTTAACCAGATAGCTGTGTTTGGTACATGGCCTGGTAATTCCCATTATATCTGCTTCCTGAAATGCATCATTGCCTATCAGCCCGGTGGACACCTGACCAGTTAAAACTACTACAGGGATAGAATCCATATAAGCCGTGGCAATGCCTGTAACTGTATTGGTTGCCCCCGGCCCAGAGGTTACCAGACAAACACCAACTTTACCGGAGGAACGGGCGTATCCATCAGCCGCATGGACGGCCGCCTGTTCATGTCTTACCAATATATGCCTGATGGGGGAATTCAATAATGCATCATAGATGCCAATCACTGCTCCCCCTGGGAAACCAAAGATGGTGTCCACACCTTCTAATTGAAGGCTCTCTAATAGAATTTGAGCTCCTGTCTTTTTCACAATAATCCCTGTTTCAAATGTAATTAACGATACTTACCAAGTTTCACAGTGGTCAGAGATCAGTTGTCAGGTAGGCTTTATCTTTTCCTGAACCCTGTTAACTGAACCCCATGAACTGTTACCGATACTTTGATAGAATTTCTTCTATTTTATCTTTCCCTGCAAGTTTCAACTTTTGAATTCTCTTTCTTTCGATCTCTTCTTCCGGGGTAAGGTATGGTTTTTCATTATACCCCACAAGTTTTTTTTCGAATTCAACATGATCATCTACATAGCCCTTTAACTCTCTATCTGTTTCTACCAATTCTTCTATTAATTTCGCATCCCTTTTCTCCATAAAACACACCTCTCATTACCTTAGATGTTTATAACACTCTAAAATAATTAGATCTTCTTATCAGTAAAGTTG
>PFIF01000239.1:0-1228 GCA_002782605.1 Deltaproteobacteria bacterium CG_4_8_14_3_um_filter_43_13
CAGTTATCTTTATTAACATTATTGCTATAGCAATTATCGCCTCAAGCATGATTCCCTCTCTTCTCCTTTTAGGTTATTTGTTTTTTCTTTGGATTCGGGGTCAGACCCTAAGTATTTGCTTTGTGCCTATGTGCCTTTGTCTCTTTGTGCCTGAATAGTTACATTTAGATATGCACCTGTTATGTTTTAAATTGACCCTTTGTCAATCTCCTGTTTTATCTTTCTGTCTCTCAACCCGAACGGCACATACCTTGTATTCCGGTATCTTCGCAATAGGATCTATAGCATTTATTGTTAATATATTTGCTGGCGACTCCTTGAAATGAAAGGGAACAAATACGACTCCCCTGTCAGGGCGTTCACTAATTATTGTCTTTACCTTAATATCCCCTCTACGGGATGTTACAGTGACAAAATCACCGGATTCAATACCCAAATTTGCAGCATCTTCCGGGTTTATTTCTGCCAGAAGTTCAGGATAAAGCATATTAAGCCCTTTTCCTTTACGGGTCATTGTGCCCGTATGGTAGTGCTCCAATACCCTTCCTGTGGTAAGCAAAAACGGATACTCCTTATCTGGCAATTCAGCAGGTTTTTTGTAATCAATGGCAGAGAATAGCCCTTTACCCCTTGCAAATCTCTCTAAGTGAAGGATTGGTGTTCCAGGATGGTCTTCACTCGGACAGGGCCAGGGAATACCTTCTTTTTCAATCCGTTCATAAGTTATGCCTGCATAGCTGGGTGTTACTGTGCGTATCTCCTCCATAATCTCACTCGGACTACCATAATCCATATGGTATCCCATCCTTTTGGACAACTCACATATTATCCAGTGGTCTTCTCTGGCATCTTCTCGTGGTTGAATCGCCCTCCTTACACGCTGAACCCTTCTTTCGGAATTTGTAAATGTTCCATCCTTTTCGGCAAAAGATACACCGGGAAGAACCACGTCAGCGTACTCCGCAGTCTCTGTTAAAAATATGTCCTGGACTACTAAAAATTCCAGCGATTTTACACAATGTTCTATATGATGAATATCAGGGTCACTGAGCAGGGGATTTTCACCCATAATGTACATTGCCTTTACTTTTCCTTCTTCTGCAGCATTAAACATCTCAGTAACTGTAAGTCCAGCTGCACTTTGTAGACTATCCATCCCCCATGCCATTTCAAATTTCTTCCTGAGTGCATCATTGGTAACCGGCTGATAGCCCGGGAAAACATTCGG
>PFIF01000239.1:1291-8666 GCA_002782605.1 Deltaproteobacteria bacterium CG_4_8_14_3_um_filter_43_13
TCCTTCAACACCAACGTTACCACATAGCATTGCAAGGTTTGCCAGTGCCTTTACATTGTCAGTTCCAGTTATATGCTGAGTGATTCCCATAGCATACATAATTGAGGCCGGCTTTGCCCTGGCATAAGTAATCGCCGTATTTACCAAATCTGAGGCTCTTATGCCTGTTATCTCTGAAACATACTCTGGGGTATATTTTTCAACACAGGCTTTGAGTTCTTCAAACCCTTCGGTTCTCTCTTTGATATATTCTGCAGCATGCAAATTTTCCTTAATAATAATATGGAGTAAACCATTAATCCAGGCAACATCAGTACCAGGTTTTGGTCTAAGCCATATGCTTGCATAATCAACCAGATCAATCTTCCTGGGGTCAACAACTATTAATTGGGCTCCTTTCTTTAATAGAGCCTCTTTAATGTAATTTGCAAAGATAGGATGGTTTTCTGTAGTATTACTCCCTGTTACCAATATGACCTCTGACTTTAAGAGATCAGCGATAGGGTTTGTCATTGCCCCGCTGCCAAATGCTGTGGCAAGACCTGCCACGGTAGAAGAATGGCAAAGCCTGGCACAGTGGTCTATATTATTTGTTCCAATAACTGCTCGCATGAACTTTTGCATTAGATAGTTCTCTTCATTGGTGCAGCGGGCAGAAGAAAGACCTGCACTGGCATCAGCCCCATGAGAGGCTTTGATTCCTTTGAGTTTTTCAGCAACAAGACCGAGCGCCTCATCCCAGCTCGCCTCATGAAACCTTCCATCCTTTTTGATAAGGGGTTTAGTAAGCCGTTCCTCACTCTCTATGAATTCATATCCAAAACGCCCCTTTACACATAAACTGCCTTTATTTACACCGATACCATCTTTTGTTGTTATACCCACTATCCTGTTATTAAACACATTGATCTCAAGCTGACATCCACATCCACAATAGGTACATGTAGTCATAACCCGATTTACCATCCATGGACGTCCCTTATATCGGCCTAAATTTTCTGTCAAAGCACCTGTAGGACATACCTGGATACATTCGCCGCAGGATTCGCACTTATCCCGATTTACAGCGGTTATGCTCGTGTTAAAGCCTGAACCATCAATATCGATTGCTCCTAATCCTTTTATCTCCCTGCAGGCTGTAGCACAGCGCAGACACATTATACACCTGTCTGGCCAGTAGTGAATAAGGGGGGTAGGGTATAAAGACTCTCTATCTTCTCTTTCAGCCTGATATACTGTGCCTTCTATCTCAAACTCGTGTACCAGATCCTGAAGGGTGCATTCACCCCCTTTATCACATACCGGACAGTCCAGGGGATGTTTCACCAAAAGCAATTTGAGGGTCTCCATTCTCATTTTTTGAAGCCGAGGAGAATCCGTCGTTACGATAATCCCCTCTGTAACAGGTGTATTACATGCTGTCATTGGATGAGCCAAACCCTCGATCTCCACAATACACATCCTGCATGAGCCTATAGGGTTCAACCTCTCATGATAACAAAGGGTAGGAATCTCGATTCCTGCAAACCTTGCAGCCTTTAAAATTGTAGTGCCTTCTTTTACTGCAACCTCTTTCCCATCAATCGTTAAATTAACCATCCTCACTCCTCTTTCTGCCTTGCTTTGAGACCTTTGAAAAATATATTTCTTTTGAAAAAGTATCCCCCCTCATATCCTCCAGATTTATGTCAAGTTTTTTTGCCAATTCTATTATATAAGTCGCAGGTTCAGGCATTGTCGACAATACAAGCATCTCAAATTCATCTTCTCTTGCATTCCCATTTTCGTCCCACTGGACTATGAGATTTTTGCTCTCCTGAATCTCTTTTATGGCCATTATCCCTCCCTCTTTAGTACTAATCCCCGGCACTTTTCCATCATTTCTCTTTAATTCCTTTGTATAATCGTCATTATCAGGAAGAAACAGGGATATCTCCAATCCATCAACCTTATTCTTTGCCAACATAGCCTCATGGATAGCATAACTCAAAGATTTAATACCGCTTTCACCTCTGCCTTCATTGTTATCAGCCCAGCATACAAAACCTATTTTCCTTGGCATCTCTCCATCGAAAGGCCTAATCAAAAGGCCGCCATAAGGGCCATTATCGCTCAAAATTCGTTCAAATTCAATATCAGTAACTACATTAGCATATCTGCCATAGCCAAATCTTTCTGGCGGGGGAGAACAAACCCTTTCTAACCCAGTGGTGATTATCATAGAATCAACACATATGTCAAGCTTTTCATCAGCCTGTTCAAAAACTATCGCATCTTTATCGCACTCTGCCAGGCAAAGCCCACATCCCAGGCATCTGCGGCAGCTCAGACACCTTTTTGCCTCTTTCACGGCTGCATCTTCCGTAAATCCGAGACTCACTTCATTAAAATTATTTATCCTCTCTTCGACAGGAAGTTCCTGTATCGATTGACGCTCTGCGGAGATATCTGGAAATTCCAGTATATATCTCTTCTTCTCTTCCACCATAACCGGTCATTTCCCTCTAAGATATTTATCAATGAATACGGCTGCTTTCTTGCCGGCTGCTATAGCCTCAACGGCTATTCCAGGTCCGGTTTGACAGTCACCACCAGCAAAAACCCCTGGTCTGCTTGTTTCCAGGGTATCTGGATTGACAGCTATTGTCCCCCTCTTTGTCAACTCAATCTCAGAACTTTCTTCAAGGAAAGACATATCAGGAACCTGTCCTATAGCAGGTATTAACGTGTCCAACTCTATATCAAACTCTGAACCCTCAACTGGTATCGGCCTTCTCCTTCCTGAGGTATCAGGTTTCCCTAACTCCATCCTAATGCACCTGAGACTTGTCACCTTGCTATCTGCAGTCAATACTTGCAAAGGAGCAACAAGATACTCTATCTTAACCCCTTCTTCCAGGGCTGCCTCTATTTCTTCATCACTTGCCGGCATTTCCTGCCTCGATCTCCTGTAGAGTATGGTTACATCCCTTGCACCCTGTCTAAGGGCACATCTGGCAGAGTCGATAGCCACATTACCCCCACCTATTACGGCTACCCTTTCACCCACATCAGCGGGATTCCCCAGATTCAAATCTCGAAGAAAGGTAACCCCTGGAATAACCCCCCGGGCATCTTCCCCGGGTATCCTCATCTCTTGATTCTTGTGGGCACCCACAGTGATAAAGACAGCTTCATAACCCTTGTTAAAGAGATCATCAATGCTTAAGCCTTTACCAATAACCGTATTGCACCTGATCTCCACCCCCAACACACTTACTGCATCTATCTCCTTTTCCAGGACATCCCGGGGCAATCTATAATCGGGAATGCCCACGGCCAGCATCCCCCCTGGTCTGGGCAAAGCCTCAAAGACAGTCACACCATAACCGAGTAAAGCCAGATCATGGGCACAGGCAAGCCCTGCTGGTCCTGCCCCGATTATGGCTACCTTTTTTCCTTTATCTTCTCCCTTTACTATCATCAACGGCTTAGGTTTTAAGGCATCCTGTAATTCGATATCGGCAACAAAACGCTTCAAATCCCGTATAGAAAGGGGATAATCTACCCTTCCCCTATTACACTCCTCTTCACATGGATGTGGACATATATGTCCACATATGGATGGGAAAGGGAGTACCTCTTTGATGAGGGCAAGGGATTCTTCAAATTTACCGTCGGCGATGAAACCAATGTACCCTCTGATATCCAGGTGCACCGGGCAGGTCCTCTGGCAAACAGGTGTCTCTCTGACTATGTTGTAGGAAGGGTTTACATGATCAAAAAAATCTATGGCTGTTCTAAAGGATAATCCCTGATTCTCATCATCCCAGAGGTTTACCGGGCATACCTTAATGCAGGCTTTACAATCGTCGCACCTCTCTTCGATGACCCTGATGGCCCTTTTTTTTATTTTGATATCGAATTTACCGTTACTCTCTTCAACCTTTTCTATGTCTGCATTGGTAATTATCCTGATATTTTTATTCTTCTTAACCTTTTCCAAATCCGGAGAGACAAAATCAACAGTCTTTGAGTCCTCATCATACAAGAGTCTCTCACCACCGATCCCTGGAGAGTTTTCAAGCAAGTACACCGTATTACCGGATTCAGCCTGCTCCAACGCCGACTGTATGCCAGCAAGTCCGCCACCTATGATTAGTACAGCCTTATTCCCCACTGAGAGCCCCTACCCTTTAAGCCTAAATGAGAGCTTCAAAAACCTTGTCTTTTGAAAAAGTATCTCTGAGAGCGAACATCGTCAAAAACCGGAAGTCGTAAATCGTAAATCGTGAATGGGTGTTATACCTTTTATTTATTTACGACTCGCGACTTACGATTTACGATCATAGATGGGTCAAAAAATGGATGCTGAAGCGAAAAGGGATACTTTTTCAAAGCTGTCTATACAATGGAGAGGTTCCATCTACTCTCTCCATATCCACAACACCTTTTCTCCTCAAACCAGCTATGTACCTCAATACCCTGTTGGAAGGTATCTTTAACCTTTCCGAAATCTGTTTAACCGACAAAGGCCTTTCTTGCAATAGTAATTGTATTTCCCTTACCGCAACTTCATCCATGATTAACCCATCTAAAAACCTGTCCATCTCATGTCGGGTAAACATCTCCCCATATTTATTTCCTATGCCCATGAATTCTGTCTTTTTTCCAATAACCCATCTCAGCTTTTCACCCTCAACCGCTGCCTTTGCCGCCTCAAGCCTGAACTTCAACTCTTCTTTATCCTCTTTTATCTCGGTTCCCAAAGCACCTATTTCTTTTATCCTTTTGGTAAAGTTCTCCACCAATTCAACAAAACGAGTCCCTTCGGCAGAAGATAATTGCCCGAAATAGATTCTGTTCTGGTCGATACCGATGATCTTCAGCAAACGGCTTGTCATGCCTATCTTGTTCTTGGCCTCCATGTTCCCTGTGACGTAATGGCACTCACCATCCTTGCAACCGAGGATGAGGACACCGTCAACCCCACAAAGGAAAGCATCCAGGATCATAAAAGGATCGATCCTTCCCGTACACATGATCCGTATGATACGGATATCCGGGGAATATTGCATCCTCGCTACACCGGCGAAGTCAGCAGCTCCGTAGCCTCACCAGGTGCACGCAAATGCTAATATCTTTATCCTTTTATCTTCAGGCATTTGTATCTACTCTCTCCCTTTTCCCCTACTTACCCACAACGGCTGCTATCTGGGAACCCACCTGTTCATTTGTAAAATGGTTCATCTTGATCGCTCTATGATAGCAGGTAGCTCCACAGACCCCACAACCTTTACATGCCACAGAGATCATACTGGCTTTCTTGCCCTTAGGGGTATCAATGATTTCTATAGCTCCGTAAGGACACAAAGCGGCACAGAGACCACACCCTTTACACAAATCTTCGTCTGCCAGGGTTGAAACTATAGGATCAACCTTGATAGAACCCCTGGCTAAATGGATTGATGCCCTGGAAACAGCACCAAGGGCTTGAGAGATGCTCTCCCTGGTATCGGCAGGCCAATGAGCACTTCCACACATATATATCCCATCTGTAGCAAAATCCAGGGGTCTTAGCTTCACATGGGCCTCAAGGAAGAAACCATTCTCATCCCTTGGGACTCTTAGCAATCTGGAAAGGGCATCAGTATCCTCTCTGGGAATCATAGGGGTTGATAAGACTACCAAATCGTATCCTATCTCCATCTCTCTTCCCATCAATCGATGGTATACTTTTACGCTTTTCTCTCCCACAACTGGTGGATTGCCTGAATCATAATTGATAAATATTACCCCCATCTCCTTTGCCTTACGGAAAAGGGCTTCACCTTCAACTCCGTAACACTGCATATCCTGATAGAGGACAAAAACTTTCGTGTCCGGCATTTTTTCTTTCAGCAGGCTTGCGTTTTTGATCGCCGTCATACAGCATGTCCTTGAACAGTAGTTCCTCTCCTCAGTCCTTGCCCCTACACACTGGACCACCACAATGCTGTCTGCCTTTATCTTTCCTTTTTGTAACCTTCTTTCCAACTCCACTTGGGTTATTATATTCCGACCATTATAGTTGTAAAGCCCCTTGGGTTCCAAGACAGAAGCACCCGTTGCTACAATTATAATACCACAACTAACATGGACATCTTGCCCACCGGTTTCTATATCCACTTCATAGTTTCCCACATAACCCAGTACACTCTTTATAACACTTGAAGTATGGATTTCAATGAGAGGGCTCGATGTGGCTTCTTTAATCTTTCCCCCTATTAATTCCGAAGCCTTCACACCGTATGGATAAAGCCTATTGAGATCATTGAGCCTTCCCCCTAATTCTTTCTCTTTTTCTACGAGAACTACTTCAAATCCCCTTCGACTCAAGGCAATAGCTGCCGTAAGCCCTGCAATACCTCCACCAATGACCAGCGCTTTTCTATTGACATCAACAACAATGAACTCTTGGGCATCCAGGAGTGATGCCTTTGCAACACCAATTCTCACCAGGTCTTTTGCCTTGTTTGTTGCCTCTTCCCTGTTCTGCATATGGACCCAACTGCATTGTTCCCTTATGTTGACCATCTCAAAATAAAATGGGTTCACGCCTGCTTCTTCACACGCCAGCCTAAAGGTGGGTTCATGGGTTCTTGGGGTACAAGAGGCAACTACAACTCGTGTTAAGGCATGCTCTTTTATGCTATATTTGATTTCTGTTATCCCGGTTTCAGAACACGAATAGAGATTTTCCTTGGCAAAAACCACATGAGGCAAGGTCTTTGCGTACTCTACCACTTTCGGGACATCTAAAAACCCGGCAATATTTGAACCACAATCACATACAAAGACGCCTATTCTTACATCTTCCAATATATTGCTCCTATAGAGCAGCCGACAATACAACCTCTGCTGCCGCTGATGCTACCCCACTAGCCTGGGCAACCGATTCAGGAATATCCATGGGCCCCTGACAGGATCCACAAGTAAATATCCCAGGTACCGAGGTCATCAGAGGGTGAGTCGGATCTGTCCTGATAAAACCATCTCCATCAAGATCGACACCCAGGATATTGGCCAAATTTTCGATTCCTGTGCTAGACACAGAAGCCGTAGCAAGAACAGCTATATCCACCATCAGATTTTTTACTTTACTTTCTTTTGTATCCTCGTACCATATTATGGGATTTCCTTCTTGATCCTGTGTTATCTCTCCAACCCTGCTCCTGATGTACTGAATACCGTACTGTCTCTCACCACGTATTCTATACTGATGGAAACCCTTTCCCATAGCCCTTAGATCATTGTAAAATATATAAACCTCAGCCTCTGTGTCGTGCTCCTTTGTGAGGATGGCCTCCTTGATCGAGTGCATACAGCAAAAATTTGAGCAGTAACTCTTGTTTCT